>JAJYTL010000034.1 GCA_021793055.1 Pseudomonadota bacterium | reverse complement strand
GATGGAGATGGTGGAGGAATTGCGATGAGCGACGCGCGCCAACAGAGGATGTTGCTTACTGGAAACCATGCCGTCGCCTGGGCGGCGCGTCTCGCGCGGCCGAAGGTGGTGCCGGGCTATCCGATCACGCCGCAAACGCCGATCCTCGAAAAGCTGACCGAGTTCCACGCCAGCGGCGAGCTCGATGCAGAACTCATCACGCCGGAGTCCGAGCATTCGGTGATGGCCGCCTGTATTCCGGCCTCGCTGACCGGGGTGCGCGTGTTTACCGCCACGGCCTCCCAGGGGCTGTTGCTGATGCACGAGCTGCTGCACTACGCGAGCGGCGCGCGGGCGCCGATCGTGATGGCCAACGTGAACCGTACCCCAGCCTCGCCTTGGGGGTTCTGGCCGGACCAGACCGACAGCGTCGCGCAGCGCGACACCGGCTGGATCCAATTCTATAGCGAGAGCGCACAGGAATCGCTCGACACCGTGATCCAGGCGTTTCGCGTCGCCGAGGCGGTATTGGTCCCGACGATGGTGAATCACGACGCATTCTACGTTTCGCACGCGGTCGAACCGGTCGAGGTGCCGCACCAGGACGTCGTCGACGGCTTTCTGCCGGCGTATTCGCCGCCGCACCGCATCGACCCGCAGAATCCGGAATCCTGGGGCAACGTCGTCACCCAGGAAATGTACAATCGTCACCGTCGCGACCTCGGCGAGGCGCTGGCGCGGGTGCCGGAGGTGGCGCTCCAGGCGGATCGGGAATGGGGCGCCCTGACCGGGCGAAGCTGGGGGATCGTCGAGCGTTACCGCTGCGAAGGTGCCGCGACGGTCATCGTCACCATGGGCAGCATGTGCGGAACCGTCCGCGATGCGGTTGACGCATTGCGCCAATCGGGCCACGCGGCGGGCCTGTTGAAGATCCGGCTGTTTCGCCCACTTCCGGTCGAGGCGCTGCGCGCGGCCCTCGTCGGCGTTCCCGACGTTGTGGTGCTGGATCGCAATTATTCCCCCGGTCATGGCGGCGTGCTGCACCAGGAACTGCGGGCGGCGCTCTATGGCATCGACAAGGCGCCGCGTATCCACGGCTTGCTCGCCGGGGTCGGCGGCATGAATGTCTCCGCCGAGCGAATCGCCGATTTGGTCCGCGAGACGGTGGTTGGCGCGCCTCGCGCGGAATCGGTGTGGGTAAAATGACAATCATGAAACAATTCGACATCGACCCCGAGCCGGTCCTTTGTTCCGGCCACGCGGCCTGCCCGGGATGCATCGAAGCGCTGTCGGTGCGCCACGTGGTGGCGACTCTCGGGACCAACACGGTCGCGGTGGTGCCGCCCTCCTGCATGGCCATCATCGCCGGTCCGCAACCTTTTTCATCTCTGCGTATCCCTGTCTATCAGCCCTCCCTTGAATCGAGCGCCGCTGCGGCATCGGGTCTGCGCCGCGGGCTGGACGCGCTCGGCAAACACGACACCCAGGTGGCGGTGTTCGCCGGCGATGGCGGCACCTACGATATCGGTTTCCAGTGCCTGTCCTCGGCGGCCGAGCGCAACGAGGATTTCATCTACTTCTGCCTCGACAACGAAGGCTACATGAACACCGGAGCGCAGAAGTCCTCGTCGACCCCGCGCTTCGCCCGGACCAGTTCAACCCCCGCCGGCAAGGTGACACGGAAGAAGAACCTGACCGAAATCATGGCCGCGCACGGCGTGCCCTATGTGGCGACGGCTTGCGCCGGGTACCTGCCGGACCTGGTGCGGAAGGTCGAGAAGGCGAAGACCATTCGCGGCACGCGAATCATCACGCTGTTGATTCCCTGCCTCGACGGCTGGGGCGTCGCCGACGATGGCGGCCTGCGGGCGTCGCGTTTCGCGGTCGAGAGCGGCGTCTTTCCGCTGTACGAGGTCGAGGACGGACATCGCTACACGCTGAGCCAGGCGGGGAAGACGCGCCCGGTAAGCGATTATCTGGCGCTGCAGCGGCGCTATCGGGGCCTCAAGGCGGAAGACGTCGAGGCCCTGCAAGCCGATGTCGATGCCGGCTGGGACAGGTTGTCGCGGCGGGTGGCGGCAAGCTAGCGCAGGATGGTTATTGGGCCGCATCGGCCCAAAACCACGCCTGTGCGCTGTTCCCATGGCTTGGCGCGAACTCCCGACGGCGGCCTTGCGTTTCGCAAAAGGCCATGACGTAAGGCGTCCTGCGCACGGACAAGCGCCCGCGCGGCGTTAATGCCGCCACGAAAAATCGACCGCCGCCGTTTTCAATTTCCCCCCGTGCTTTCCGAGAGCAGCCGCGCGGTATAGCCGGCGGCGCGTAGCGCCTGAAAGAGTTCCGTCACGTGCTGGCGGTTGCGCGTCTCCACCATCACGTCGAGATCTGCCATCGTCACCGGCACGTCGTAGTGCATGCGCTGGTGATAGACCTCGATAATATTGGCGCCGCTCGCGCCGATGATCTGCGCCACGCGGGCGAGCGCGCCCGGCACGTCGCCGATCTTGATGCGGAGCTTGGCGAGCCGCCCATCGCGCGCCAGCCCGCGCATCAGGATCGAGGCGAGAACGCGTGAATCGATGTTGCCGCCGCTGATCACCAGCCCGACCTTGCGGCCCTTGAAGCGCTCCGCGTTATCGAGGAGCGCCGCGACGCCGGCCGCACCCGCGCCTTCGGCGACGATCTTCTCGCTTTCGACCAGGGTTTGCACCGCGCGCTCGATCGCCGCTTCCGACACCAGGAATATCTCCGTCACCAGCGCCTCGACGATCGGCCGGGTGAGCCGGCCGGGCCGTTTCACGGCGATGCCCTCGGCCAGGGTATTGCCGCCGGCGCGGGGCTCGCGGCCGGCGATCGCGTCCGACATCGACGGGTAGAGCGCGGCCTCGACGCCGTAGATTTCGATGCCGGGCCTCAAGGCCTTGGCCGCGGTGGCGATGCCGCCGATCAGGCCGCCGCCGCCGATCGGCACGATCAGGCAGTCGAAATCGGCGCTTGCTAGCATCTCAAGCGCGATGGTGCCCTGTCCGGCCATCACCGCCGCGTCGTCGTAGGGGGGGATCAGGGTGAAGTGCCGCTCGGCGATCAACCGCGCCGCGTGATCGGCGGCTTGGCTCAAGTCCTCGCCTTCGAGCACCACCGTGGCACCGAGCGCCTCGGTCGCCTCGATCTTGACGAAGGGCGTCGGTTTCGGCATCACGATGGTCGCCGCGATGCCGAGCCGTCCGGCGTGATAGGCGACGCCCTGGGCGTGATTGCCGGCGGAAACCGCGATCACGCCGCGCGCCCGCTCGGTTTCCGAGAGCGAGAGAATCTTGTTCAGCGCGCCGCGGTCCTTGAACGAGCCGGTGTGTTGGCGGTTTTCCAGTTTCAAGGCGACTTCGGCGCCGCTCAAGGCGTCGAGCCGGAAGGCCCGGACCATCGGGGTATGCACCACCTGGTCCCGTATCGCGTTGGCGGCGGCGCGGATATCGTCGAGGGTCAGCGACATGGGCGGTGCTCGGTCCGCTTGATAGGGGATCGCCAGGATAGCCCGGTGCGCGGCCCGGAGAAAGCTCGCTTGCGCGCCATCGGCGGGGTGGCTGCGGCGCAACGCGGATTGATGCTATCCTGGCGGATCAGCGGAAGGGAGCGTTGCGATGCCGGATCTTGGCCATGCTCTGCTCGATGCTCTCGCGGCTCACGGCGCGCGCGAGATTTTCGGCATTCCCGGCGATTTCGTATTGCCGTTCTTCAAGCGTATCGAGGAAAGTGGCCGGTTACCGTTCTATACCTTGAGCCACGAGCCGGCGGTCGGATTCGCGGCCGACGCGGCGGCGCGCTTTCACGCCGACATTTCGGTCGCGGTGGTGACCTGGGGCGCCGGCGCCTTCAATCTCGTCAATGCGGTGGCCGGCGCCTATGCGGAACGGGTGCCGGTGGTGGTGATTTCCGGCGCGCCCGGCGTTCGCGAGCGAGCGGCCGGCTGGAAGCTTCACCACATGGCGCGCACGCTGGAGAGCCAATCGCGCATCCTCGGCGAAATCACCTGCGCTCAGGCGGTGCTCGACGACCCGAAGGCCGCACCCGCGCGGATCGCCGAGGTGCTCCGGGCGGCCCGCACCTATTCGCTGCCGGTCTATATCGAGCTGCCGCGCGATCTCGTTGCGGCCGAGGTCGCGCCGGTGCAGCCCTTGCCGCCCGAAGCGGTCGAAGCCGCGGCAATCGAGGAGTGCGCGGCGGAAATTCTCGCCCGGCTCGCGGCGGCGGCGCGGCCGGTCATTCTGGTCGACGTCGAAATCCGCCGCTATCGCGTCGAGGCCAAAGTCGCGCGTCTGGCGCGTCGGCTCGGTATTCCGGTCGTTACCACCCTCATGGGTCGTGGCCTGCTGGCCGAGGACCCGGATCTCGTTCGCGGCACCTATATGGGGCCGGCGGGATCGCCCGAGATCACCCGGCTGGTCGAGGACTCTGACGCGCCCCTCCTGCTTGGCGTCATTCTGTCCGACACCAATTTCGCGGTCTCCGCCCACAAGCTCGATCCGCGGCGCACCGTTCATGCCTTCAACCGCGAGGTGCGGATCGGCCATCATGTGTTTCCCGGCCAGCCGCTCGACCGGCTTCTAGACGCGCTGCTCGCGGCCGCGCCGGCCGGCGAGCGCAACAACCTTCCAGGCCGGCCGATCGCCTATCGCCATGGCCTGTCCGCGGACGATAGGCCGCTCACGCCCTCCGACATCGCGGTTGGCGTCAACGATCTTTTCGCCGCGCATGGCGCGATGCCTATCGCCTCGGACGTCGGCGACTGTCTTTTCGCCGCCATGGAGATCGCCAACACGGCCCTGGTCGCGCCGGGCTATTACGCCGGCATGGGGTATGGCGTTCCGGCCGGCCTCGGCGCTGCCGCCGCGACCGGCGCGCGGCCGCTCATCCTGGTCGGCGACGGCGCCTTTCAGATGACCGGTTTCGAGCTCGGCAATTGCCGCCGTTACGGCTGGGACCCGATCGTGATCGTGTTCAACAACCGCGGTTGGGAAATGCTGCGCACCTTCCAATCGGAATCCAAGTTCAACGATCTCGACGATTGGAACTTCGCGCGCATCGCCGATACGCTTGGTGGCGAGGGCCGGCGGGTCACGACGCGGGCCGAGCTCAAGGCGGCGCTCGAAGGCGCGGCCGCGCGGCGCGGACGTTTCCAATTGATCGAGGCGATGCTGCCGCGCGGCGTTACCTCGGACACGCTCGGTCGCTTCGTCGCCGGCTTCAAGGCCGCGCGCGGGGCCTAGCGAGACCAGGCGGCAAGGTGGCGAGCGGAGGCGGCGGGCAAGAGGCTCCGGCATCGCCGGCGGAGACGACGCGGCCGGTGTTCGAAACCGATGTCCCGGCGCGGCTCGATCGCCTGCCGTGGAGCCGCTTTCACTGGCTTGTCGTCACGGCGCTCGGCATCACCTGGATTCTCGACGGGCTCGAGGTCACGCTGGTTGGCTCGCTCTCGGGCGCGATCGCCGAAAGCCCCGAGCTTCATCTCAACGCCGCCGCGATCGGCGCGGCCGCGAGCTTCTATCTCGTGGGCGCCGTTGTCGGCGCTCTCCTGTTCGGCTGGCTGACCGACCGTCTCGGCCGTAAGCGGCTCTTTTCCGTGACGCTTCTGATCTATCTCGTGGCCACGATTCTCACCGGCCTGTCGTGGAACTTCTGGTCCTTCGCCCTGTTCCGCCTCGCCACCGGCGCCGGCATCGGCGGCGAATACGCCGCCGTCAACTCGGCGATCCAGGAGCTGATTCCGGCACGATATCGAGGTTACACTGATCTTGTCATCAACGGCAGCTTTTGGATCGGGGCGGCGCTCGGCGCGGTCGGCGCCTTGGTCGCCCTCGATCCCCGGCTGGTGCCGGTCGCGCTCGGCTGGCGCGCCGCCTTCGTTCTCGGCGGTGGGCTCGCCGCGATCATTCTCGCGCTGAGGCGGTTTCTGCCGGAAAGTCCGCGCTGGCTGATGACCCATGGACGGCCGCAGGACGCGGCGCGGATCGTCGGCGAGATCGAGGCCCGGATTGCCGCTCGGGCCGGCGACCTGCCTCCAACCGAAGGCGCGTCGCTTCGCCTGTTCGCGCATGGCGGTGGATGGTTCGCGCTCACGGTCCGCGCGCTGTTCCGGCACTACTTCCGCCGCACGGTGCTGGGCTTCGTGCTGATGGCGGCGCAAGCCTTCTGCTACAACGCGATCTTTTTCACCTATGCGCTGATCCTGACCAAGTTCTATCACGTTGCCGCCGCCCGGGTCGGTTGGTTTCTGCTGCCTTTCGCGGCGGGAAACTTTCTCGGGCCGCTTCTTATCGGCCGGCTGTTCGACAGCTGGGGCCGGCGGCCGATGATCGCCGGCACCTATGCCCTCTCGGGCCTCCTGATGCTGGTGACGGGTTGGCTGTTTCGCGCCGGTACGCTTGGCGCGGTGGAGCAAACGGTCGCTTGGACGGTAATCTTCTTCTTCGCCTCCGCCGCGGCAAGCTCGGCCTATCTGACGGTCGGCGAGTATTTCCCGCTCGAGATGCGGGCGATCGCGATCGCGATCTTCTACGCGCTCGGCACCGGCATCGGCGGCGTCGCGGCGCCGGCGCTTTTCGGCCTGCTGATCGCGGGCGGCGACCGCGGCGAGATCTTCTGGGGCTATGGCCTCGGTGCGGCGCTGATGCTGATCGCCGCCGGCTGCACGCTCTGGCTCGGCGTCGCGGCCGAACGCCGGCCGCTCGAAGCGGTCGCCGCGCCGCTATCGGCGGCGCCGCGCGACGACTAGAGGGTGCGTCGCGCGGCAACTCCGCTCAGTGGGTATGGCGGTGGTGCAGGTCGGGATAATGCGGATGCGCGTGGATCATGCGCGCGTGCCGATGGCGATGGCTGTGGGGTTCGCCGGCCGGATCGTTCGGCACGTGCTTGTGACGGTGGTGGCGATCGTGGCGATGGGCGTGCTCGTGCTCCATGGCCTCGTGAAGATGCTCGTGCTCGTGGCTTTCGCCGACGTGAAGGACGACGCCGGCGGCCATGAGGGGTGCGGCGATGCCGAGCCTTAACGTCACCGAATCGCCGAGCAGGACGACGCCAAGGGCGGCGCCGATGAACGGCGCCGTCGCGAAATAGGCGCCGGTCCGGCCGGTACCGAGATGGCGCAGAGCGAGGATGAACAGCACGAGGCTGATGCCATAACCGAGCGCGCCGACCGCGCCGGCGCCGAGCAAAACCGGCAGGGCCGGAAGATGCGCACCTTGGCCGAGGGCGAGCGCGAGATTGATGGCGCCGGCGACCAACCCCTTGATCGCCGCGATCTGCGTCGGATCGGCGGCACTGAGCTTGCGGGTCAGGTTGTTGTCGATGCCCCACAAGACACAGGCGCCGGCGATGGCAAGCGCCCCGAGGCCGAGCTTGTCGGCGCCGCCTTGCCAGGAGAGCAGTGCCGCGCCCGCCAGAATCGCCGCCGCGCCGATAAGGATGCGCCCGCCGACATGCTCGCGAAACACCGCCCGGGCGATGCCGAGCGTTGCCAAAATCTCAAGATTGAGCAGCAGCGCGGCGGTGGACGCCTCGGTTCGCGCCAGGCCGAACATGAGAAGAACCGGCGCCATGACGCCGCCGGCCAGCACCGTGGCGCCGAGCCAGGGGAGATCTGGCGCGCCAAGCGGCGCCTCGGTCGGCGCGGCGCCGCGAAGGCGCCCGATGACGATCGCGGCACCGAGGCTGAGCCCGGCGCCGAGATAAAGCAACGCCGCCAGCATCCAGGGATCGACGGCGCCGAGCAGCAGCTTGGCGATCGGCGTGCTGGCGCCGAACAGCGCGGCGGAGGACAGCGCGAACAGGATGCCGGTCGGATTCATCGCGTCTCCGGATGGGGTCGGGTGCAAGCGGCGGCGATCGGAGCGCTCGGCTCCGCTTCTACGGTGCCCGCTCGGCGACGATCATATAGTGCTCGGGGCTCTGGTGCCGTTCCTCCGCGACGCGGAAGCCGGCCGCCTCGCACCAGCCGCGTACTTTGTCCGGCGCCAGCCGGACGCGGCGCGGCGGGCCGATTTCGCAAGGACCCTCGGGATCGAATTCGCCGATCACGATACGCGCCCCGGTCGGCAACAGGCGATGCAGGTTGCGCAGAATAGCGGCGGGATCGTCCGTATGATGCAAGACCATGGTGATCAGCGCCGAGGTCGCGGCAAAATTGCCGTCAAGCGTCGCGGCATCCGCGACCAGCCGTTGAATCTGCGAGATCCCGCGTGCCGCCTGAAGCTTTTCCAGATAGGCGAGGGCGTCGGCCGAGCGGTCGATGGCATAGACGACGCCTTGCGGTCCGACCCGCTCGGCGAGGGCGAGGCTGACATAGCCGGGACCGGCGCCGACCTCGAGCACGCGGTCGCCGGCCTTGAGCGCCAGCGCCTCGAACCATTCCGGCATCAGGTCGGCGCGCAACCCCTGGCGCGCGTAGACCTTGTCCCAGGTGGTGTGACTCATGTCCTTCTGGAAGGGCTGCTCCACGACGAACCTCCTTGGAAACCGGAACAAACGGCCATGCGTGCCGCGCGTCCGAAGCGGGCCTTGATTTCCGGCTTCGGCACCGACGCCGGCCGCGCCCGAGACCGAGGGACTACTTGGGCGAAGGCCGTGGCCCTGTCAAGCGGGGCTGCGCTGGCCGGCAGCTATTGGGCGTGAGCACCGGGCCGCGGCGGCATGGCGCGGCCCACGCTTTCCTTCCCGGGCGCAAGCCCATATCCTCGCGCCGAAGGCGAGCGAAGGTCGAGCATTCCGGAGGGGCGGATGGCAGATCAGGGGAGAGACGGTGAGGAGCCGGTAGCCGGTCACGGGTCCTGGCTTTCCGTCTTGGCGCCGTTTCTCCGTCTCGGCCTCACCAGCTTCGGCGGGCCGGTCGCCCATCTCGGCTATTTCCGTGCCGAGTTTGTGGAGAAACGGAAGTGGCTGGACGAAGGCGCCTATTCCGACATCGTGGCGCTGTGCCAATTTCTGCCCGGCCCGGCGAGCAGCCAGGTCGGAATCAGCCTTGGCATGCTGCGGGGCGGGCTTGCCGGCGGCCTTGCCGCCTGGCTCGGTTTCACCTTGCCTTCCGCCGTGGCGCTGGTTGCCTTCGCCTACGGCGTCGCGGCCTTGGGGCAGATCGGCCATGCGCCGTGGCTGCACGGCCTGAAGATCGTCGCGGTCGCGGTGGTGGCCCAGGCGGTCTATGGCATGGCGCGAAATCTCTGTCCCGACCGGCCGCGGGCGAGCCTCGCGATTGGCGCGGCGATCCTCTCGCTCGGTATTCCGAGCGCCCTTGGCCAGCTTGGCGCCATCGTCCTCGGCGGCCTCATCGGCTGGCGGATTCTGCCGGCGGCGGCGCCGGCCGTCGCGCATCACGCGCCGATCCGTATCGGCAAGCCGCTCGCGGTCGCCGCGCTCGCACTATTCGCCTTGCTTCTTTTCGGTCTGCCGCTCGCGGCGGCGGCGAGCCATAGTCACGCGCTGCATCTTTTCAGCAGCTTCTATCGCGCCGGCGCGCTGGTCTTCGGCGGCGGCCACGTGGTGCTGCCGCTGTTGCAGCAGGCGGTGGTGCCGCCGCACTGGATCGGCAACGACGGCTTTCTCGCCGGCTATGGCGCGGCCCAGGCGGTGCCGGGGCCGCTGTTCGCTTTTGCCGCCTATCTCGGCGTCGCGATGCGGCCGGGGCCGAGCGGGTGGGTCGGCGGCGTCCTCTGTCTGGTCGCGATCTATCTGCCGTCGTTTCTGCTTCTGATCGGCGTGCTGCCGTTCTGGGAACGCCTGCGCCGCGGTCTTGCCGTGCAGGCGGCGCTGAAGGGAGTCAACGCGGCCGTCGTCGGCCTGCTGCTGGCGGCGCTCTATCGGCCGGTCTGGACCAGCGCGATTCTGTCGCCGGCGGATTTCGGCCTCGGGCTCGCCGCCCTCCTGCTGCTGGCATTCTGGCGCGTGCCGCCTTGGGCGGTGGTGCTGTTCGGCGCGCTCGGCGCGAGCCTGCTCGCGCTCGGCGGTGCTTGATCGTAATCGCGCCGGCGGGCCGTCTTAGCCCGTGCCGGCGGTCTCGGATTTGCGGATCTGCCAGATGAGCCCGGCGAAGGCGAGGGCGGCAAAGCCGGCACCGCCATAGAAGGTTGCGGCCGGTCCGACCACCTGCCACAGCCCGCCGGCCAAGACGCTCGCCGCGAGGAGCACGCCGCCGCTCACCAGATTGAACAGGCCGAAAGCGGTGCCGCGTCGGCGCTCGGGTGCCGCGTCCGCGACCAGCGCCGCAAGCAGCCCCTGGCTTAGGCCCATGTGCAGGCCCCACAGCGCGACGCCGAAAAGAAGGCCGTCAAGATCGGCCCAGCGGGCGAGCACGAGATCGGAAAGAATCAGCAAAAAGGCCCCGGCGGCGAGCACGCGGCGGCGGTCGATGCGATCGGAGAGCTGGCCCGCCGGATAGGCGGACGCGGTATAGGCGAGGTTCATCACCACCATGATCAATGGCACGTAATCGATCGCGAGCCCGACGTTGTTGGCGCGAAGGATAAGAAAGGCCTCGCTGAAGCGGGCCATCGTCAAAAGCGCGCCGACCGCGACGACGCCCCAGAAGGTCGCCGGAAAACCGCCGAGATCGCGCCAACGGAGGCTGGTCTGGCGCATCTTGGGCAGTTCCGCCCGGCGAGGTTCGCGCACGAAGATCACCAGCACCGCGACCGAGACGAAGGCCGGCAGCACGGCGATCCAGAACACGAGCCGGAAAGCGCCGCCGGAGAGCAGCATCAGCGCCACGGCGGCCAAGGGGCCGGCGATGGCGCCGACGGTATCGAGACTTTGCCGGAGACCATAGCTCGCGCCGCGAACGTGTTCCGGCACCAGATCGGCGACCAGCGCATCGCGCGGTGCGCCGCGCACGCCCTTGCCGATGCGATCGAGAAGGCGCGCGGCAAAGACCACGCCGAAGGATTGCGCCAGCGGAAAGGCCGGCTTGGTGACGGCGGCAAGACCGTAGCCGGCGACGGCGACGATCTTGCGCTTGCCGAGCCAATCGCTGAGCGCGCCCGAGGCCATCTTGGTCACCAGGACTGCCGCCTCGGAGACGCCTTCGAGAACGCCGAGCGCCACCACGTCGACGCCTAGCACCGAAACCAGGAACAGCGGCAACAGGCTATGGATCATCTCGGACGAGACATCCATGAACATGCTGACGAAGCCCAAGGCCCAGACGCCGTGCGGAATTTCGGCGAGATCCTTGCGAAAGCGCCCCTTGGCGCGCCGTCGTTCGACCATGTCGATCCCTTCTTCACGCGCGGCGGTATAAATACCGAACCGCAACTATGACATCCGCCGGCGGTCGTATCTATCTCGGCATGGCCGGCGCATGCGGCTTTTGCCCTCGGGCGATAGTTGCTATACCCCATCGAGACCTCGCCGCCGGAAATCCGGGTCGGCGCGGCCGGCATCGCCCCGGAGAGCGCTAAGGGAGATGAGTCGCGACATGTTGGGCGCCCAACTGAGCCTGATCTGGGTTTTGCCCTTCGCCGGGCTGCTGCTCTCGATCGCGCTGTTTCCCGTCCTTCGCGGCGCCTTTTGGCATCGCCATCACGGCAAGGTTGCGGCGTTCTGGGCGCTCGCGTTCCTGATTCCCTTCGCCGCCCTTCAGGGCATCGCGCCGGCCTGGGGCGAACTCATTCATGTCGCCGCCGACGAATACGTGCCCTTCATTCTGCTCTTGCTCGCGCTTTACACGGTCTCGGGCGGCATCTGGCTTTCGGGCCCGTTTGGCGGCACGCCGCTTCGCAACACCGCGACCTTGGCGGCGGGCATGGTTCTCGCGAGCTTCGCCGGAACCACCGGCGCCTCGGTGCTGCTGATCCGGCCCCTGATCGAGACCAATCGCGAGCGCAGTCACAACGTCCATGTTTTCGTCTTTTTCATCCTTCTGGTCGGCAATATCGGCGGCGCGCTGACGCCGCTCGGCGATCCGCCGCTTTTCCTTGGCTTTCTTCTCGGCGTCCACTTCTTCTGGCCGATCCGGAATCTTCTGCTCCCGACGGCGGCACTTTCGGGAATTCTGCTCTTCGCCTTCTTCCTCATCGACAGCTATCACGCGCGAAGCGAGGACAAGGATCACCCAAGCCGGCGGCGGCCGCGCTGGCATATCGCGGGGGCGTGGAATTTCTTGCTTCTGGCCGTGATCGTCGGCGCCGTGCTCGTGAGCGGCGTCTGGCAGCCGGGAATCGAGGTGCCCGTGGCCGGGGCCAAGGTGCCGCTGCAAAGCCTGGCGCGGGACGGCATCCTCGTCCTCGTCGCCATCGTCTCCTTCGTCGTGACGCCGAAGGCGGTGCATAAGGCGAATGAATTCGCCTGGTTCCCGATTCTCGAGGTGGCGAAGCTCTTCGCCGGGCTCTTCGTCACCATTATTCCGGCAATCGCGATTCTCAAGGCCGGCAGCCACGGCGCGCTCGGCGCACTGATCCATCTGACATCGGACGCCCAGGGCCAGCCGATCGAAAGCGCCTATTTCTGGCTCACCGGCGGTCTTTCGAGCATTCTCGACAACGCGCCGACTTATCTCATCTTCTTCAACATGGCGGGCGGCGATGCGGGCCACCTCATGGGCCCCCTGGCCGGCACGCTGGTCGCGATCTCGGCCGGCGCGGTCTTCATGGGCGCCAACACCTATCTCGGCAACGCGCCGAACTTCATCGTCAAGTCGATCTGCGAGCACCGCGGCGTCAAGATGCCGAGCTTCTTCGGCTATATGCTCTGGCCGGCGGTGTTTCTCTTGCCGCTGTTCCTTGCCGGTTCCTTCGTCTTCTTTCGGCTCTAGGTTTTTATTCGGCCCTGCGGAGCCGCTGGTCGAGGCGCGAGAAGACGCGACGCGCGTTGCCAGCGAAAATCTCCGACCGCGCCGCCGCGTCGAGCCAGGGCGAGGCCTCGACATAGCGCTTGGTGTCGTCGAAATACTGTCCCGTCTCGGGGTCGATGCCGCGCACCGCGCCGACCATCTCCGAGGCGAAGAGGATGTTCGCGACCGGGATGACCTTGGTCAGAAGGTCGATGCCCGGCTGGTGGTAGACGCAGGTGTCGAAATAGACGTTGTTGAGCAGCAACTCGCCGAGCGGCGGCCGCTTCATGTCCTGGGCGAGGCCGCGGTAGCGGCCCCAGTGATAGGGCACCGCGCCGCCGCCATGCGGGATGATGAATTTCAGGGTCGGGAAGTCCTTGAACAGGTCCGAGGTCAGGAACTGCATGAAGGCGGTGGTATCGCCGTTCAGGTAATGGGCGCCGGTGAAGTGGAAGTTCGGATTGCACGAGGCGCTGACGTGGATCATCGCCGGAACGTCGAGTTCCACCATCTTCTCGTAAAGCGGATACCACCAGCGGTCGCTCAAGGGGGGATCGGTCCAATAGCCGCCGGATGGATCGGGGTTCAGGTTGCAGCCGATGAAACCGAGCTCGCGGACGCAGCGATCGAGCTCCTCGACCGAGTTCGCCGGCGGAACGCCCGGCGATTGCGGCAGTTGGCAGACGCCGACGAAATTCTTCGGATACAGCGTCACCGCGCGGTGGATTAGGTCGTTGCATACGCGGGACCAGGCGAGGCTGGTCTTGGCGTCGCCGATATGGTGCGCCATGCCGGCGGCCTTCGGCGAGAAGATGGTGAGGTCGGTGCCGCGCTCGCGCTGCAGCTTGAGTTGCGCGCCTTCCAGGCTTTCGCGGATCTGATCGTCGCTGATGTCGGGCCGCCCGCTCGGGCCCGGCCCGCCTTGCAGGGCGGCGATCTGAGCCTCGCGGAAGATGTCCAGCGCCTTGGGCGCGGTGGTGTAATGGCCGTGGCAGTCGATGATCATGAAATCCTCCCCAAGGACTTTTTTGCCCGCCCGATCGCCGGCCGGTGGGCGATGCTAGAAAGCGGAAATTCCACTGTCAAACCTTACCGTCGGCGGCGCGTCTTTGCTATCATGGCGCGGCCTTTCGCCGCCCGCTGTGGGCGCGCCATGTCAGGAGGGGGGATGACCGAGGATTTGCGTCTCAACGGCGTGATACGCGCCCTGGAAAAGGGCCAGCACGCCTTCACCACGTTTAGCGTCGCCGACATCGAATCGGCGATCGTGCTGTCGAGCGCGAAATACGACGGCGTCGTTTTCGAGATGGAGCACAATCCCTGGGACGGGCTTCGGCTCCGCGATTGCCTGCAATACATGCTGAGCCGGAGCCAGATCGCGCGATCCGGTTCGCTCGCGCCGGCGGTCACGCCGATGGTGCGGATTCCGTCGAACGGCGGCGAAAAAAGCCAGTGGCTCGCCAAGCAGGCGCTGGATCTCGGCGTCTATGGCATCGTCTGGCCCCATATCAGCACCGTCGAGCAGGCCTACAACGCGGTCGCCGCCTGCCGCTACCCGCGGCTGAAGAGCGCGCCGCTCTACGAGCCGCAGGGCGTGCGCGGCGACGGACCGACCGGGGCGCTCCGCTATTGGGGCCTCGGGCAGCAGGAATATTACGCCAAGGCCGACGTCTGGCCGCTCGCGCCCAAGGGCGAGATTCTCGTCATCCTGATGATCGAGGATACCGAGGGCATCGCCAATCTCGGCGACATTCTGAAAAACGTGCCGGGGATCGGCGCCATCCTGATCGGCGAGGGCGATCTCAGCCAGGAACTCGGCCTGCCGCGGCAATACGATCATCCGACCGTGCGCGAGGCGATGGCCAAGATCGTCGCCACCTGCAAGGCGCATCGGGTCCCGGTCGGCCATCCGCACGTGGATGCCGGCAACGTCGCGCGCATCATCGAGGAAGGTTATCGCTTTCTGATGGCGGCACCGGTCCGGAGCTACGCCGACCTCGAGGCCGGCCTCAAGCTCGCGGGCCGCGGCTAGCGTATTCTCGCCGGGACAAGGCGCCCGGTCTTTGTGTGGCGGGCGGCCCCGGGTCAAATGAGCCCATTCGGCCCGGTGCGGTCGCCACGCGATGCAGCGATCATATCTTGCGGCTGTCGTAGGCCCAGTGCAGCAGCACCTGGCGCTGGCGCCGACGGCAGCCGAGATCGCCCGGCTCGCAATTCTTCTCGATTTGCCGGATATGGCGGCGCATTGCCTTCCAGCGCTGGATTTGGCGGCGGTCTTCGTCCGGCATGCGCCGGCCCATATAGTAGCGGCAGTACCATTGAAACCAGCCGCGCGGATCGTCGGGGTGGATCCAGCCCTTCTTCAGCCATACCGAGAGCGGCTGGCTGGCATCGACGCCGAAGTAGTTGAGGCGGGGGTCGCGGCGCTGCGGTGACAGCTTCGCTGCGGCGAACCAGTCGGCGGGGAACTCGCTTTTGCCGTCGGTCATATACTTGCCGCCGAAGACGCCGAGACGGAGCATGTCCTTTGGCGTCAGGTCGGGACGGAAGTCCGAATCGAAGTTCTCTCCCATGGGTTCGGTCAGCCGGTAGCTGTAGCCCGACTGCATCTTGTCTCGGACGACCACGGTCTTCCGCTTGATTTCGGATTTCGTCCCGCGCCTTGCCATTGTCGCCGTCACGTCCGCCGGGGGAATCGGGATCCAGTTTAGCGCATCGGATGGGCTCTTGACCTAAGTCATGGTCGCTTTTTCCCGCCCAGGCAAAGTCTTCGCATCTGGCATCGCGCCCGCTACCAAGGCAGGTGCCGAAAAGCCAGCTGCGGCTTCGCGATGGGCAGGGCGCATGACGATTCACAATTCCGAGATCGCGGAGGAGTTCTATCGCCTCGCCGAGCTGCTCGAGATCGAGGGCGCCAATTCCTTTCGCGTGCGCGCCTATCGCAACGCGGCGCGCACGATCGAGAACCTGGGCGAGGACGTGGCGCGGATGCTGGCGCGAGGTGCCGATCTCACCGAGTTGCCCGGTATCGGCAAGGACCTCGCCGGCAAGATATCGAAGATCGTCAACACCGGGCATTTCGAGCTTCTCGAGGAGGTCGAGCACCGCCTGCCGGCCTCGCTCGTGGAGCTTTCCACCATTCCGGGGCTCGGGCCGAAGCGGGTCAAGCGTTTGCATGAGGAACTTGGGATCAACAGTCCGGCGCAGCTTGCCGAGGCGATTGCCGCCGGTAAGCTCGACGATTTGCCGGGCTTCGGCACCCGCCTCATCGCCAAGATCACGCAAACGCTCGATCGCCACAGAAAGGACCAACGGCGGGTTCGGCTCGCGGCCGCGGAGGCGGTGGGGGAGGATTTTCTCGCGTTCCTCAAGCGCGCCG
>JAJYTL010000425.1 GCA_021793055.1 Pseudomonadota bacterium | reverse complement strand
CATCGCGGCCCTGATCAGCGATCGCTTCGACGCCTGGTCGGGATTCGATCTCGGCCACTGGCTCTACAGCTTCTGGGGCGAGCTGTGACCTGGGTCCGCTCGGCCTTGTTCCAGGCCGCGTTCTATCTCTGGACCGCGGTCATGGTGGTGATTTTCGTGCCGGCGCTGCTCGGACCGAAAAGCTGGACGGTCAAGGGCCAGGCGATCTGGGCTCAAGGCGTCGTCCTGCTATTGCGCGGCCTTGCCCGCATCCGGCTTGAGGTGCGGGGCATCGGGAACCTTCCCCAAGGCGCCGCGATCGTCGCCTCAAAGCATCAATCGGCCTTCGACACGCTGATCTATCACCGGCTGCTTCGCGATCCCGCCATCGTGATGAAGAAGGAGCTGTTGAAGATTCCGATCTACGGCAGCTATTCCTTGAAGGTCGGCATGATCCCGGTGGACCGCAAGGCGGGCGCCGCGGCGCTACGTGCGCTCTTGAAGGGTGCCGAGGCGGCGAAGGCGCAATCGCGCCCGATCCTCATCTTCCCAGAGGGCACGCGCACCGCGCCCGGCGTCCGCGTGTCCTATCAAGCGGGGATTTCCGCGCTCTATAAGGGCCTTGGCCTTGCCGTGGTGCCGGTCGCGCTGAATTCCGGCCTGTTCTGGCCGCGCCGCACCTTTGCCAAGTGGCCGGGCACCATCGTGATCGAATTCCTCCCCGCCATTCCGCCGGGATTGGCGCGGCAGGAATTCATGGCGCGGCTGGAGACCGCGATCGAGGAGACGAGCGAGCGGCTGGCGCGGGAGGCGGCGCGCGGCTGATCACGTCGTGAACACACCATGAACATTCTTGACCGGCGGCTGACCAAGGCCTACCTTAACCAGATCCGGTAAATTGCGAAGAATGCCCGGTTTTCGGGCCTTGGCTGGAGTTCCCTGATGGTGTCCGTCGCCCCCATTTCCCAGCAAGTCTGGGACATGAAGTATCGTTTCAAGGCCGCCGACGGCGCCGCCCTCGACCACACCATCGAGGACACTTGGCGGCGCGTCGCCCGCGCCCTGGCCGCGCCCGAATCCGATCCGGCCAAGTGGGAGGACCCCTTCTGCGAGGCGTTGACCGACTTCCGCTTCCTGCCGGCCGGGCGCATCGTCGCCGGCGCCGGCACCGGGCGCAACGTGACGCTGTTCAACTGCTTCGTCATGGGCACCATCCCGGACGACATGGGCGGCATCTTCACCCATCTCCGCGAGGCCGCGCTCACCATGCAGCAGGGCGGCGGCATCGGCTACGACTTCTCGACCCTCCGGCCGAAGGGCGCGCCGGTCAAGGGCGTTGGCGCTGACGCCTCGGGCCCGCTTTCGTTCATGGATGTCTGGGACTCGATGTGCCGCACCATCATGTCGGCCGGTTATCGCCGCGGCGCGATGATGGCAACCATGCGCTGCGACCATCCGGATATCGAGGCCTTCATCGAGGCCAAGCGCGATCCGGGGCGGCTCCGCATGTTCAACCTCTCGGTCCTGGTCACCGATCCCTTCATGCGGGCGGTGAAGGAGAACGGGCCATGGGATCTGGTGTTCCAGGGCACCGTGTTCAAGACCGTCGCGGCGCGCGAGCTCTGGGACAAGATCATGCAGGCGACCTATACCTTCGCCGAGCCGGGCGTGATCTTCATCGACCGCATCAACCGGCTGAACAATCTCTATTACGCCGAGGCCATCGCGGCTACCAACCCGTGCGTCACGGCTGAGACCTGGGTGATGACCGCAGAGGGGCCGCGCCAGGTGACTGAGCTGGTCGGGCGGGGCTTTGCCGCGATGGTCGACGGCATGACGCACGCAAGTGCGCAACAGGGCTTCTTTTCGACCGGACGAAAGCCAGTGCTGCGACTCACGACGCGGGAGGGCTATGCGCTGCGGTTGACCGCGGATCACCCGGTTTGCGCCGTGCGCCGCCTGACCCGATTTTCGCGCGAGGTAGAATGGCGAAGGGCTGGAGCCTTGGCCACCGGGGATTTGATCGTGCTCGGCAACCATCGTCCGGCCGCGTCCTGGCCCGGTCGTCATGGCGAGGGGGAAGGCTATCTCATTGGTCTTCTGGTCGGTGATGGCACATTGAAGAGCGACAAAGCAGTGCTTTCAGTCTGGCCGGAGCGGATCGCGGCCGGTGGCGAGAGTACTCGTCCCGGCGTTCATGGCGTCATGCGTTCGGCGCTCGCCGCGGCGGAAGGCCTGTCACATCGCGCCGATTTCCAAGGCTGGCGGGAAATTCCGGGCCGCGGCGAATATCGCCTTACCCTTGGCGCCGTGAAGAAACTTGCAGCCGAGCTTGGACTTGCCCCCGGTGCGAAGCACATCACGCCGGCCATTGAGCGCGATTCCGCTGCCTTTTATCGCGGCTTTCTGCGTGGCCTGTTTGATGCCGATGGTGCCGTCCTGGGCAGCCAAGCGAAAGGGGTGAGCCTGCGGCTCGCGCAAAGTTACCTGCCTGATCTCGAAGCGGCGCAACGCATGCTCCTTCGCCTGGGCATCGCCGCGGCCGCCGTGGCCGCCGCCCTGGCCGCCGCCGTCACCGCGGCCGGCATCCCAACGCCGGGCTCGCCGGTGGTCGCCCTCAACACCGTCTGGGTGGTGATCGCCGC
>JAJYTL010000424.1 GCA_021793055.1 Pseudomonadota bacterium | reverse complement strand
TCTGCCCGAGCTTAATTTCGGTATTGGTCACACCCGGGCCATACATATCCGCTGCCAGGGCCGGACTTGCCGCCAAGGCAACCCCCGCCAAAGCCGCGAGCGAGGCCCCTAGAAACTTTGCTCGCATCGTCTCCTCCTCCTTATGTGTTGCTTATGAACTCCACACAACTCGCGGCTGGGAGCTATACCCCCGCCTCACGCCACTTCCCTAGCCTGTTCCATCGCTCAACTTCGGTCGCACTTTCAGCCAGAGACCGTACAACGCACCAGCGATTCCGAAGGGAGCGACATACATGAACATGATCAGGAAGACGCCGTAGATCGCCCCCGCTAAGGCGGTGGAAATCGCCCCAGCCCAGTTCGGCACGAAAACAATGAAGACGGCACCGATTACCGCGCCGGCGATCGACCACATGCCGCCGATCACCGATCCGACCAAGAGACTGATCGAGAGCAAAAGGCCGAAGGTGTCGGGAGCGACGAATTGCACGGCGATCGCGCTCAAGGCACCGGCAATCCCGGTGTAAAAGGCGCTAACGCCGAATGTCAGAGACTTGAACAGCGCCGAATTGATGCCCATGGTCTCGGCTGCAATCGGCTGGTCGCGGATCGCGACAATGGCGCGTCCAATGCGTCCTCGCAGCAAATTCCAGCCACACCAGAACAAGACGATCGCGACCATCAGGCTGAACAGGTAAAGCCAGTGGTCGCCGGTTATCGGCAGACCGAACGGCGGGCGCGGCTTGTTCAGCAGGATTCCCTGCGAACCGCCGGTCCAGTGCTGGAAGGCCCGGTATTTCAACAGCGGCGAGGTAGCCACGGCAAGCGCCAAGGTCGCGAGCGCGAGGTAGAGCGGCTGCAACCGCAAGGCCGGAAGGCCGAACAGAAAGCCGACGATGAAACAGATCGATCCGGCCGCCGGAATCGTGACCCAATAAGGCACCCCCGCATGGGCCATCAGAATGGCGGCGGTATAACCGCCAATCGCGAGGAACGCCCCGTGGCCGAGCGAGAACTGGCCATTATAGCCGGTCAGCATGTTAAGCCCGAGAAGCGCGATCGCATAATCCACGATCAGCGTCATCTGGAACACGCGGTAGCTTGCTACGATGAAGGGCAGCACGAACGCGGCGGCGATGATCGCCGCGATGCCGATCGCTTGCCAAGCGCTCGGCGACAGTCCGGCGAACGTGCCCGGAACGCCGGTTTGAGCGGATTTCTGTTGTACGGCCATCGCCTACACCCGGGTCGCAAAGGTTTTTCCGAACAGGCCGTTCGGCTTCACCAGGAGAACGGCGACAATGAGGATCAATGCCGCGAACAGCTTGAGTTCGTTGCCGATCACGTAGGCGCCGAGAAGGTTTTCCAGAACCCCGACGATGAAGCCGCCAAGAACGGCGCCACCAGGATTGTCGATGCCGCCGAGCAACGCTCCGGTGAAGCCATAGATCAGGATGCCGTCCATCATGTAGGGGTCAAGATAGACCGAGGGCGCGATCATCATCCCGGCGATCGCGCCGACGGCTGAGGCAAGCCCCCAGCCGAGCGCCAGCATCCAACCGACGCGAATGCCGACCAGCCGGCTCGACGATTGGTTCTGCGCCACCGCACGCATGGCAAGTCCGAGCGGGGTCAAGCGGAAGAAAAGATAGAGCACGATCATCATGCCCAAGGTTACGGCGATGGAGCCGATCTGGTGCCACGACACGAGACCGCCCGCGAACGGCGAGCCGCTTGGAAACGGGCTTGGGAACGTCTTGATCGTGTAACCCCAGATGAAGCCCGCCAGGCTGTTGAAGATAAAGAACAGCCCGAGATAAATGATGATCATTGCGAGCACGGACTTGCCTTCCACCGGGCGCAAGATGACGCGCTCGATGACGGCGCCGGCGACAAAACCGATGATCACGGTCAGGATGAAGGCGATCCAGTATGGAACCCCGGCGTGGATCAGCGCCCAGGCGACATAGGTCGCGAACATCGCCATTTCGCCCTGGGCGAAGTTGAGATCCTCGGTCGCGTTGTAGATCATCACCAGCGCAAGCGCAATGCTGGCGTAGATACCGCCGTTCGAAAGTCCCGAGACCACTTGCAGCAGGAACGTTTCCATGTGCGCTGGCTTCTCCCTTCCCGCCCGCGGTTAGTAGCCGAGATAGGAGCGGCGGACGGTTTCGTCCTGTTGGATGGTCTTGCTGTCGCCGGCCACGACGACGCGGCCGGTCTCCAGCACATAAGCGTGGTCGGCGAGATCGAGGGCAAGCGAGGCGTTCTGCTCCACCAGCAGCATGCTCACCTTCTCCTCCCGGTTAATCACCTCCATGATGCGGAAAATGTCGGCCACGATCAGCGGCGCGAGCCCGAAAGACGGTTCGTCCAAAAGAAGAAGCTTCGGCCGCAACATCAGCGCCCGCGAAATTGCCAGCATCTGCTGCTCCCCGCCCGAAAGCGTTCCGGCCTGCTGCCGGCGGCGCTCGCGAAGCCGCGGGAAATATTCATAGACCCGCTCGAAGTCACGCTTGATCTCGGCACTGTCGCGCCGCGTATAGGCGCCAACCCTGAGGTTCTCCTCAACGGTCAGGTTGATGAAAGTGCCGCGCCCGTCCGGAACATGGGCGACGCCGAGATTGACGATCC
>JAJYTL010000423.1 GCA_021793055.1 Pseudomonadota bacterium | reverse complement strand
CGAAGGTGCGCTGCGCGGTTGCCGCCGCCGCCGCCGCGTTCTCCGCGCCATGGCAGAGCGCCGTTGCCGCATTGGCGAGGATCTTCTTCGCGTCGTTGATCTCGGCGCCCTCGAGCGCTTCGAGACGGCGAATCTCGTCGAGCGGCAGATCGGTGAAAAGCCGCAGGAAGCGCCCGACGTCGGCATCTTCGGTATTGCGCCAGAACTGCCAGTAGTCGTAGGGCGCGACGCGGCCCTCGTCGAGCCAAACCGCGCCTTTCTCGGTCTTGCCCATCTTGGCGCCGGAGGCGGTGGTGATCAGCGGCGTGGTGAGGCCGAAAAGCTGGCGGTCGTCGATGCGTCGGCCGAGATCGACCCCGTTGACGATATTGCCCCACTGGTCGGAGCCGCCAAGCTGCAGCGCGCAGCCCAAGCGCCGGCTAAGTTCGAGGAAATCGTAGGCCTGCAGGATCATGTAGTTGAATTCGAGGAACGAGAGCGGTTGCTCGCGGTCCAGGCGCAGCTTGACGCTGTCGAAAGAAAGCATGCGGTTGACCGAAAAATGCCGGCCGTAATCGCGCAGAAACGAAATATAATGAAGCTGGTCGAGCCAATCGGCGTTGTTGACGATCGTGGCGTCGCCCGCGCCCGGACCGAAGCGGAGGAAGCGCTCGAAGACGCGGCCGATGCCGGCCATGTTTGCGGCGATCTCCGCGTCCGAAAGCAGCTTTCGCTGCGTGTCCTTGCCCGACGGGTCGCCGACCTTCGTGGTGCCGCCGCCGAGCAGCACGATCGGCCGGTGGCCGGTCTGCTGCAAACGGCGAAGCGCCATGATCGAGACCAGATTGCCGACGTGGAGGCTCGATGCCGTGCAGTCAAAGCCGATATAGGCGGTGATCGGGCCCTGTTCCGCCAGCGCGTCGAGGGCCTCGAGGTCGGTGCACTGGTGGAGAAAGCCGCGCGCGACAAAAGTGCGTAGGAATTCGGAGCGGGGCTCAAACATCGCTGAAAAGTGTATGATTTTGATTGGTGGGCTGGTGTAGCACACTCGCCACGGGGCGGAAAGGGGAAGGCGTATGCACCGGTGGGCTTTGGGCTTGATGAGCGGAACCTCGCTGGATGGCGTCGATGCCGCGCTTATCCTGACCGACGGGCGCACCGTCGGCCGCCATGGGCCCTGGCTGACGCTGCCCTATCCCAGGCGCCTGCGCGAGGGGCTGCGTGCCGCCCTCCAGGGCCGCGGCGACATGCGCGCCCTGGAAAAGCGGATGACCGAATTTCATGCCGTGGCCTCGCGGCGGCTTTTGAACCTGGCCGGAATGGCTGCCGGCGATCTCGCGGTGGTCGGCTTTCACGGCCATACCATCTGGCACCGGCCGGCCGAGGGCCGCACTTGGCAGATCGGCGACGGCGCGCTTCTCGCCCGACTCGCCGGCGTTCCCGTGGTCTATGATTTCCGCAGCGCCGACGTCGCGGCCGGCGGGCAGGGCGCCCCCTTGGTGCCGCTTTATCATGCGGCGCTCGCCGCCGAACTGCCGCGGCCACTCGCGGTTCTCAACATCGGCGGCATTGCCAATCTCACCTGGATCGGGGAAGACGGCGCGCTGCTCGCCTTCGATACCGGGCCGGGCAACGCGCTGCTCGACGATTGGCTGCTCCGCACCATGGGGCGGCGAATGGACGAGGGCGGCAGGCTCGCGGCGGCGGGCCAGGCGGACGAGGCCGTGCTCGCGGCGATGCTCGGCCATGGCTATTTCGCCGCGCCGCCGCCGAAGTCCCTCGACCGCGGCGATTTCACCTTGGCTCCGGTCGTCGGGCTCGCGCCGGCCGATGGCGCCGCGACCCTCAGCGAATTCACCGCCCGTGCGGTCAAGGCCGGGCTCGCGCATCTCCCGAGCGCGCCGCAGAGCGTGCTGATTTCCGGCGGCGGGCGGCACAATATGGCGGTGATGGCGGCTTTGAGGCACCATTTGCCGGCGCCGGTCATGGCGGTCGAGGCCGCCGGCTGGCACGGCGACGCGCTTGAGGCCGAAGCCTTCGCATTTCTCGCCGTGCGGGCGCTTGAGGGCCTGCCGCTCAGCTTGCCGACGACGACCGGGGTGCCGCGACCGATGCCGGGCGGCCGCGTCGCGCGCCCCCTGGCCTGAACCGGTTTCGCGCGGCGCAGCTCCGGTCCTCGGCTCAGTCCTTGGCGGCCGCGCTTTGCATCGATTGGCGGATATACTTGTCGACGAGGGCGGTCAGGCGATCGAGTTCGTCGGTGAAGAAATGCCCGGCGCCCGGGATCGTCTTGTACTCGATATGGATGTCGCGCTGCTTCGAGAGCCGGGTGACGAGCTTGGCGACCTCGGGTTCCGGCACCACATCGTCCTCGGTGCCCTGCAGGATCAGTCCCGAGGCCGGGCAGGGGGCGAGGAACGAGAAGTCGTAGACGTTGGCCGGCGGCGCCACGGCGATGAAGCCGGAAATTTCCGGCCGGCGCATGAGCAGCTGCATGGCGATCCAGGCGCCGAAGGAAAATCCCGCGATCCAGCAGGCGGTGGCGTTCGGATTGTAGGTTTGCATCCAATCCATCGCCGCGGCGGCATCGGAAAGCTCGCCCTGGCCGTTGTCGGCAAGCTGAGCGGCAGGCCCTCAAGCGCCCGCACGGCGAGAAATGCGAAGGC
>JAJYTL010000422.1 GCA_021793055.1 Pseudomonadota bacterium | reverse complement strand
GAGATGCCGGCGCCCGGCGCATCGCGGCCGCCGGAAATTAACCGTTTATAGATTCGGATGATAACATATCTCGTCGTTTCTGGAGAAATGAGCCGTTGTCATAATACTGTAAAATATTTGTCATGAAAGATGATCAAGAAATCGGTCATGTTCTGACCAATAAACTTGAGATCGATGACAAGGTTATTTTGGAACACGGCATAAACTCCGAGCGCATCGGATCTCTCGCCGAATATATCGAGCCGGTCTCGCCCGAGATTCAAGCTGCCGAAGTCTATAAGCGCTTTCGCGCCGACCCCGATCTGATGTCGATCGCGGTGGTCGATGGCAAGCTGCCGGTCGGGCTGATCAACTGGCACGATCTGGCGATGAAGCTCGCGCGCGATTACGGCCGGGCGCTGCACGCGCTGAATCCGGTCGCGACGGTGATGGACCGGACGCCGCTCATCGTCGAAAGCGACATCAACATCGACGCGCTGGAATGGCTGATCGCAAGCGAGCGCCCGGGCGCCCTTTCGCAGGGCTTCATCGTCACCCACGCGGGCCGTTACCTCGGCGTCGGCTCGGCGCTGTCGCTGCTCCGCGCCAGCCTGAGGCGAACCGAGCGGCAGAAACGGCGGCTCGAACGGGCCGGGCTGAAACTCGCGCGGGCGAACAAATCGAAGTCGCGATTTCTCGCCAATACCAGCCACGAACTGCGCACGCCGTTGAACGCGATCACCGGCTTTTCCGACGCGCTGCGCAGCGGCACCTTCGGCGCGATCGAGAACCCTCGCCACGCCTCCTATATCGACGACATTCATACCAGCGCCACCCACCTGCTCGCGATCGTCGGCGATATCCTTGACATGGCGAAGATCGAGGAGGGGAAAATGACGCTGGTGGAGCAGAATCTCGATCCCGCCGCGCTGATCCGCTGGGCCGTCCGTTTCGTCGAGGAGCGCGCGACGCGCAACAAAGTCGATTTGCAGATCGTGATCGTGGGCGAGTTGCCCTCTCTCGTCGCCGACGAGCGCGCGTTGCGCCAGATCCTGCTCAATCTTCTTTCCAACGCGATCAAGTTCACGCCGGCCGGCGGCCGCGCCGCGGTGCGCGCGGCGATGACCGAAACCGGCGACCTCGACATCGCCATATCCGATACCGGCATCGGCATCCCGCCGGACGAGATCGAGCACGTCCTGGCGCCTTTCGAGCAGGTGGCGAACGAATTCAGCCGCAGCCACGACGGCACCGGCCTCGGCCTGCCGCTCGCCAAGGCGCTGGCCGATCTGCATCAGGCCAGGTTCCGCATCGAAAGCGAAGTGAACAAGGGCACCCGCGTCACCGTCACTTTCCCGGCGGCGCGGCTGCTCCCGGCGCGAAGCGCCAAGGCCGACCCCGAGGATGATGACGACGCCGTCTCGATCGCGTCCTAAAGGAAGGACGGCGATCAGCTCAGCGAAAATTCCGCCCATCGGGCAAGGCATCCGAGATCGCCGCGAGCGGCCGCGACGGCGCGCCCGCGGGCGACGCCAGTTCGACAAGAAGCCCCGATAGATCTTCCAGCCGCCCGGCGATCAGATGCAGAACCGGGCCCTGCCGCTGCAGCCGTCCGCTCACGCCCAAAAGCCGGCTTTCCAGCACGGCCCGACGGTGGCGGGCGAAAACCTTGGGCCAGACGATCAGATTGACGATGCCAGTCTCGTCCTCGAGGGTGGCGAAAATCACCCCGCTTGCCGTCCCCGGCCGCTGGCGCACGAGCACGAGACCGGCGGCTCTGGCCCGGCTCGCCGCGGGCAGAATCGCGAGCTTCGCCGCCGCGACAAAATCCGCCGCGGCCAAGCGCGGGCGCAGCAGCGCCAAGGGATGGCGCTTCAGGGAAAGATCGAAGACGGCGTAATCCTGCAACACTTCCTCGCCGATGGTCATGGCGGGAAGATCGGCCGCGTCTTCCGCCGGCGCGTCGGGCGGCGGCGCATTGGCGCCAAAATCCGCGCCGGCATAAGCGAAAAGCGGCGGCGGCGGGGCGCGGAGAAGACGGATGTCCCAAAGCGCCCGCCGCCGGTCGAGGCCGAGCGAGCGACACGCATCGGCGCGCGCCAGCGTGGCGAGCGCGGCGAACGATATCCCGGCGCGCGCCGGCGGGTCGCGCAAGGTGGCATAGCCCGTGCCCCGCGCCGCCACCAGCTTGGCGGCGTCCGCCGCGCTCAAGCCTCGGACCTGGCGCAAGCCGAGCCGGAGCGCCGGGCCGGCCGGACTTTCCTCCAGGGTACAATCCCAATCGCTCGCGTTCACGTCGATGGGGCGGACCTCGACGCCATGCGCCCGGGCGTCGCCGACGATCTGCGCCGGCGCGTAGAAGCCCATCGGCTGGCTGTTCAGAAGCGCCGCCGCGAAAGCCGCCGGGTAATGGCATTTCATCCAGGCCGAGGCATAGGCGAGCAGCGCGAAGCTCGCGGCATGGCTTTCCGGAAAGCCGTATTCGCCGAACCCCTCGATCTGACGGAAGCAGCGCTCGGCAAAGTCGGCCTCGTAACCCCGGGCGATCATGCCCTCGATCAGCTTGGCGCGGAATTTCTCGATCGTACCGGGGCGGCGGAACCCCGCCATGGCGCGGCGCAGCCGATCGGCCTCGGCCGGGGTGAAGCCGGCGGCGATGATTGCGATC
>JAJYTL010000421.1 GCA_021793055.1 Pseudomonadota bacterium | reverse complement strand
CGAAGCCGCGTGCGAACTTGTCCAGGTGATAGGCGATATCGGCCGCGAAATAGGTCCACGAGCCGTCCGACTTCTGCAGCGGCCGGTCGACGTCGTCGCCGAAGCGGGTGGCGCGGAACAGAAGCTGCTCGCGCGGTTCCCAATCTTCGAGGAGCTTGCCCTTGGGCGGCGGCAGGGTGTCGATCTCGACCAGCCGCTCGCCGCGCTCGGCACCCATGCGCTCGAGCGTCGCGACCGCGTGCTGGATGCGGCCCTCGTCGTGCAGCCGCCGCTCGGAGACGAAGAAGTCGTGATGGACGCCGAGCGCGTCGAGATCTTCGCGGATCGAGGCCATCATGCTGTCGCAGGCGGCGTCACGAAAGATCTCGCGCCAAGCGCCGTCGGCGATTTCGTCCGCGCCTGTCGGCGCGAACCTGTCGCCATGCCGCGCCGCGAGCGCCGCCGCCACCGGCTTCAGGTAATCGCCGCGGTATTGCCATTCGCGGCCGGGAAAGAGGCGGTCGAATAGCGCGCCGTCGATGTCGCGGCCCAAGGCCTCGAGATAGCGGAGATAGACCGATTCCGCGAGTTGCGCGATCTGCTGGCCGGCGTCGTTGATGTAATATTCTCGACAGACGGCAAATCCGGCCTTTTCGAGGAGCGCCGCCAGCGCGTCGCCGAACACGGCGCCGCGGCCATGGCCGACATGGAGCGGCCCGGTGGGATTGGCCGAGACGTATTCCACGTTGATCGGCGCGCCGCCGCCGATCCGGGAATTGCCGAAATCGGTGCCTTCATTCAGGACGTCGCCGACGCGCGCCTGCCAGAAGGCGTCGCCGAGGCGAAGATTGATGAAGCCAGGCCCCGCCACCTCGGCCGCGGCCACCGCCGGTTCCCGGGCGAGCGCTTCGGCGAGCCGCGTCGCGATGTCGCGTGGCTTGGCCCCGGCCGGCTTGGCCATGACCAGGGCGGCGTTGGTGGTGATGTCGCCGAATTCCGCGTTTTTCGGCGGCTCGACCACGATCGCCGCCAGGCTGAGCGCGGCGGCATAGCCATCGGCCTCGGCCTGCGCGCGAACCAGGTCGAGGATGCGGTCGCGAAAATGGGTGAAAAGATTCATGCGCTCGTTCTTTAGAGCAAAATCGCCGCGGCCGGCGATCCGGTTCCTCGGGCCCGGCCTCGGTCGACGGAAGGAAGCTCGATTCGGACCTCGCATCGATAGCACGCGAGGCCAATAAGCTCTAGGCCCGACACGCGGTCGCGGCGCACACTAGCCCGAGCCTCCGCCCGCCGCAAGATCGCCGCCGGGTTGTGCTTTCGCCGGCACGGGGCGCTCGGCGCTTCCGCTTTTGCCGCGGCGCCGGGCCTGCTATGATCCGGCATCGAGCAAAATCGACCGGTGGCCGCAGCCTCATCCCGCCACGGGATGAGCGGAGGGCCGTCTGTTGAGCGGAGCGGGCTATGGAAGTGGCGATCGGACGCAGGCTGGCGGCGATTCTTTCGGCCGACGTCGCGGGCTATTCGCGCCTCGTCGAGGCTGACGAGGAGGGCGCGCTCGCGACCCTGCGCGGCCACCGCGCGGTCATGGACCGCCTGCTCGAAGCGGAAGGCGGGCGCATCGTCTCGACCGCCGGCGATAGCGTCCTCGCCGAGTTCGCGAGCCCGGTCGCGGCGGTGCGCGCCGCGCTTTCGGTGCAGACGGCGCTGCGCGAGCGCAACGCGCCGCTCGCGCCGGAGCGGCGCGTCGTCTTTCGCATCGGCATCAATCTCGGCGACGTGGTGGTGCAAGGCAATGACGTGCTCGGCGATGGGGTCAACGTCGCGGCGCGGCTGCAGGAACTCGCCCCGGCCGGCGGTCTTCTGGTCTCGGCCAAGGTCCATGACGAGGTGCAAGGCAAGGTCGACACCGGTTTTCGCGACCAGGGCGAGCGCCGCCTCAAGAACATCGTCCGGCCGGTGCGCATCTTCGAGGCGGTGGGCGCGGCGACGGAAGGTGCCGAGGTGGCAGCCGACGAGGCGCTTTCGGGACCGGGCGCGCGGCCCTCGCTCGCGGTGCTGCCGTTCACCAACATGAGCGGCGATCCCGAGCAGGAATATTTCAGCGACGGCATCAGCGAGGATCTGATCACCAATCTGGCGCGCAGCCGCTGGTTCACCGTCGCGGCGCGCAACTCGACCTTCGTCTACAAGGGCAAGGCGGTCGATATCGGCGAGGTCGGCCGTGCCCTCCGCGTCCGCTACGTGCTCGAAGGCAGCGTGCGCAAGTCGGGCAAGCGCGTCCGCGTCACCGCGCAGCTCATCGAGGCCGAGAGTGGCAACCATATCTGGGCCGAGCGCTACGACCGCGAGCTCACCGATATCTTCGATCTTCAGGACGAGCTCACGCGGGCGGTGGCGCAGGCGATCGAGCCGGCGCTGTGGCGCGTCGAAAGCCACCGCGCGGCGCGCAAGGACCCGCAGCGGCTCGACGCCTGGGATTGCGTGCTGCGCGCCTTTTGGCACTCGGCCCGGATGACCGCGGACGACAACGTCGAGGCGATCCGCCTTGCGCGCCGCGCGGTGGCGCTCGATCCGGCCTATGCGCGCGGCTGGTCGCATCTTGCCTTCAGCCTCGCGGTGAGCTGGTTCTGGGGCTGGGCCGCCGATCCCGAGACGGCGATGCGCGAAAGC
>JAJYTL010000420.1 GCA_021793055.1 Pseudomonadota bacterium | reverse complement strand
ACAGACGGCTCGGTCCTCGAACAACGGCAAGCTCTCGATCGATTTCGGCGCCTTGAGATCGGTACTGACCGCAAGCTCGATCTCGTTCCGCTCCAGCCCATCGACCGTCGCGTCGGGCGCGAGATGAACAACTTCCAAACTGACGCCGGGCGCCCGCCGGGGCAGCCGGCGCGCCAAGCCGGGCAAGAGCAGAAACGCCAAAAGGTCCGACATGCGAAGGCGATATCGCCGCAGGCTCAAGGCGGGATCGAACCCCGCACTTTCGGTGACCAGCAGTTCGACATCGCGAAGAATGCGGCGGACCTCGGGCTCGAGCGCCCGCGCCCGCGCCGTCGGCACCATCGCCGCCCCCTGCTTCACCAGAAGATCATCCTGGAAAACCTGCCGCAGGCGGGACAGCGCCGCGCTCATCCCCGGTTGGCCGATGCCGATAAGCCGCGCCGCCCGCGTCACATGCCGCGTTTGCAGGAGCGCGTCGAAGGCCACGAGGAGGTTGAGATCGACCCGGCGCAGGTCCATGCCGGGATTTTCACGCCAAGGTCGCGGCCAGTTCGGCGAAATCGCCGACCATCAGATCCGGCCGGTGGGGCGTTTCGCCGAACGGACGCCGACGCCGGTCGATGAAGGCGGTGCGCATACCGTAGGCCTTCGCGCCGATGCAATCGAAGGCGTGGTTGGCGACAAACAGGCAGCTGGAGCGATCGATGCCGATGATCTCCTCGGCCTTGGCATAGGTCCGCCAATGCGGCTTGAAATAGCCCGCCTCCTGCACCGAGATCACATGATCGAAGGCGAAGCCGATATGGGGTCCGGCCGCCTGCAGCATGTCACGATCGCCGTTCGAGAGAATGGCGAGCTTGTAGCCGCCGCGCCGCAGCCGGCCCAGGGCCGCGATGACATCGGGGAAAGGCTTCAGCTTCTCGATCTCGGCCACCAGCCACCGGACCTCGTCCTCGGTGTAGCTGATGCCGCAGCGGTCCATCACGTAGGAGACGGCCCGATGGCCGATCTCGCGATAGGGCGTATGACCGCGATCGCACAGGGCATCGATCATCGAATTCTCGAAATGCGTGCGCCGCCACCAGGTCACGAAGCTATTGGGCTTGCCGGGCCACCCCTTGGCGGTGAGGAAGGGCGCCGCCGCCTCGGTCAGTCCCCGCTGCATATCGACGATGGTTCCGTACTGGTCGAACACTAGCGCCTTGATCTCGCGTTTTAGGATTTCCGGCCGTTCCATGATCTCCGCCTCACTCTCTGTCATTCTCTGGCGACGATCTTCGGCCAGGACAACCTATCATGCAAATCGATATAACATATGAACACATCGATATAAATGATGACATGGATACGCCGCCGATTGCCGGCACCTAGCGCCTTAAGCGACGGCGGCAGATTTCGCCGTGGCGGGCGCGAACGCTGCTTCCATCTCGCGCCGAAAGCGGAGCGCGGCATCGGTTTCATCGAGGACGACGTCGGTAAAGCGGAGCGGCATGCCCGCCTTGACCGCCTGACGAAGCGGCACGTGATGGGCAAGTCCGATCGGAAGCCCGCCGAGCCGCAGGCTCTCCGCCGCCGGCATCAGCTTGCCCCAGACGGTAAAGCCGCCCTCGCCGTCCAGCATCTCGCCGGCCGCGAGATCGCGCTTCGCCGTCGCCACCACATCGGCGCGAAAGCCGGTCGGCGCGCCGGTCGGCTCGCCGCGCAGCCCGACCGAGGCCACCGAGATGCCGAGTTCGAGCCCGATCAGATGGTAGGGCTTATAGAGTGCCGAGTAACGGCCGGAGGGGTCGGTCACCAGACCGTATTCGGCGAAACAGCGTTGGACGTATTCGGACGGCGCCTCGAATACCACATAGACGCCCCAACGGAGATCGCGGACGACCGGGCTGCCATCGCGCGCCAAGGACGAGATCACCTCGACCTGCCCCTTGTGATGAAGCACCCCGCCTTCGGCCTTCGGCCGCAGCACGCACGGCAGATCGCCGACGCCGCAGGGCGGAAAATCCAAGCCCGACGGTGCCGGCGACAGGCCGGTCGCGTTCGAGACCGCCGCCATCTCGATCGCCGACTTGGTGCCGTCGAGAAAGGAATTGAACATCTGCGGATTGAGGCCGCCGAGCCGTGCCTGCTCCGCCGTCAGGCCGTAATAAGGCCACACCGTTTCTGGTGTCGAGCGATGATATTCGGGGAGATATTTCGTCCCCTTGCCCGCCGCGGCGACATCGAATCCGGCGGCACGCGCCCAATCCACCTGCTCCGCGATCAAGGCCGGCTGGTCGCCATAGGCGAGGCTGTAGACGGTCCCGGCCGCCCGCGCCTTCGCGGCGAGCAGCGGACCGGCCAGCGCGTCGGCCTCGACATTGACCATGACGATATGTTTGCCGGCCGCGATCGCGGCGAGCGCATGGACGATTCCGGCAGCGGGATTGCCGGTGGCGTCGATCACCACGTCAAGCGCCGGATGGGCGATCAGGGCCGGGGCGTCGTCGCCGATCCAGGTGGCGCCGGATTGCGCCGCCTTGTCCAGGGACGGCGCGGCGATCCTCTCCGCCGGCCAGCCGGTCCGATTGAGGCTCTCCCGCGCCCGCTCCGGCGCGAGGTCGGCGACGCCGAGCAGGTGCAGGCCCGGCGTGCGCAGCGCCTGGGAGAGGAACATGGTGCCGAACTTGCC
>JAJYTL010000419.1 GCA_021793055.1 Pseudomonadota bacterium | reverse complement strand
TCTGGAGGCCGCCATCACAGACTACATCGCGCGCGCAACGCCGACCCCAAGCCGTTCCGATGGACCAAGAGCGCCGACGACATCCTCGCATCCATTGCCCGCTTCTGCCGCCGCACCCTCGCCGTCCAAGCCCAATGTGCATAGAAATTTCAGAATCGGGACAATAGTGCAGATAGATCACCAGGGCGGCGATCGACTGCCCGAACGGCGAACCGGGTTCCAGCCCGGCCGGGGCGACCGCGGTCCCCCGCTCGCCGCAGCAGGCGCACCGGCCGCCGAACAGCCGCACCCGCGTCACCTCCGGCCTGATCGGCGGCAACTCGATGCGGTCATATACAAGCTGCGGCGTCTGCTGGCCGGCGGGGAAGGCGGCGGCGCAATGCGGGCAGGCGTCGAGCGTGGCATCGACGACGCGATCCGGGTTCGCCTCCAGCGCGCGGGCGACACCGGGACGGCTCTTGCGCGGCGGCCTGTCGCCCGCGGGACGATCGCGCTTCTGGCCCTTCGCGGGCGGCAGCGAGGAATTGTCCGGCGTTTGGGCCGAACGCTCAAATTCACCCAGCCGCTTCTCAAGGTCAGCAATCCACGCCAGCGCCGCCTCAAGCTGCCCGACCAACGCCAGCAGCGACAGGATGAGCGCATCCTTCTCCGCGTGGCTCAACGTGCTGAGGTCGATTTCCGCCGTCACAGTCAGGTTGAATCGAGTCGCCCGTGACCGCGTCAACCATCATCTCACACTCTCTCTCACGCGGCCGCCCCGGCAGGTTCGCCGCTACCCAGGTGAGTAATTATCAAAAAAGTGGCGCAGTAGCCGACCATTCACCGGGCTGGCGAGATCATCGCAAAGGCATTCAGCACATCGTCGATGGATCCAGAAGGCAGATTGCGCGCAAAATTCACGACAAGATTATAGGCTGCGGCAGGAATGCGCATTTCCTCGCCTATGTCACGGACGAGTTTTTCGGCAATCACTGTGGGAAAATTGTAATCCTGCGTCGAGCAAACCATCTTTTCCGACAAGCTCGTTCCATCTTCCAGGTCGAGCGTTATGGAGCAGCTGAGCCGCGGCAGGGCCGGATCGCCGATCAATGCGATGCTTCTTGCTAGGGTATTGACCTCAACGTCATTATAGCTCGTCATCGAAGTCATGGTTGGCGCACCGCGCAGGATGCTCTGCGCGATGCAAAAGGGAATGCTCATCAGAGTCCCGGATATTGTCGAGAAAGGCCCCTTGGAATCTATACCCGCATAGCCGGTCTCGTAGGGGTTCATCCGCACCTCCGCCCGTTCGACACGACGCGATCCAAGCGTTTTCCGCAGCCGCAATGCAGCGGTGACCGGCGTCTGGTTGAAGGCGCAGACAGGGAACGGCTTGAACGTGACGCGTTGAAGCGACCATTCCTGGCCCAGCCGCCCGATGATCGCGCCGGCATCGATATCGAGCCGCGCGAAAGCGCGGAAAAATCCACTTCCGCCCTCCAGCGCCCGGGACGATGAAAGCGAGCCCGCAGCAGCCAATTCAGCCGACAAGAGGCCGTTCAAAGCGGCAACTCCGAGCTGATAGCGCCATTCCTCGGTGCCATCGTCGAAGGCCTGGAGCGTGCCGCCGGCAAAGGAGGCCGCGTTCGCAATGGCGGCGGCGATCTGCGATTCCGTCAGATCCATGATCTTGGCGCAAGCGGCAGCCACCGCAATGGAGCCGAAAACCGGCGAAGCGCGAAAACCCGCCTGGGTTGATCCGGAAGCTCCCGCAATTTCGAGGCCACCGCCAACCTCATAGCCCGCGACGAGCGCTGGCAGCAGTCGCGCGACCGGATAGCGCCTCGTTTCGATGAGCGCGATCAGCGTGGGGATGATCATGGCGCCAAGATGCGCCGCGCCACAAGTGTCGTCCTGCGTGCGGCCATGAAACATCGCTGAATTAGCGACAAGCGCCCCCAGGATCGCGGATTTTCGACCGTCGCCGAGCAACGTCGCGCCATCCGCGGTCACGCCGTGCATCGCGATGGCCGCCCGCCGTGCCGTTGCGGCATAGGGGGTCATGTTGCTGCCAAGCGCCACGCCCGCGTTGTAAAAAAGGCATGTCCGTGCTTTCTCCAGAATTTCCGGCGGTATCACATCAACTTTAAGCTGATGACTAAACCGAGCGATCGACTGGGAAAGCGTTTTCATGGCGTTATCCTCGGAATGTCGGATCGAATCTTGGGACGCGCCAGTCTTTCCAGCGAGGCGTTATCCAATTTCGCGGATGAGTGCGGGCACCGCCTCGAACAAATCCGCCATCAGCCCGTAATCGGCGATTTGGAAGATTGGGCATTGGCGTCCTTGTTGATTGCGACGATGACCTTGGAATCCTTCATGCCCGGCAGATGCTGGATCGCGCCGGAAATGCCGCAGGCGATGTAGAGCTGTGGCGCCACCACCTTGCCGGTCTGGCCGACCTGGAGATCGTTCGGTGCATAGCCCGCATCGACCGCCGCGCGGGAAGCACCCACCGCCACACCGAGCTTGTCCGCCAACGGCTCGATGATATCGCGGAACTTTTCGGCCGAGCCGAGCGCGCGGCCGCCGGAGACGATAATCTTCGCCGAGGTGATCTCCGGACGGTCCGACTTCGAGACCTCTTCGGATACGAACTTCGAGATGCCGCCGACTGAATGGCATACCCCCTCTTCACTGGCGCCGCGCGATGAGGCCGC
>JAJYTL010000418.1 GCA_021793055.1 Pseudomonadota bacterium | reverse complement strand
CGCGCGCCGACCCTGCACCGCCTCGGCATCCAGGCCTTCGAGCCGGTGCTGATCGAGGGCAAGGCGATCCAACTCCATCCGCTGGTCTGCGCCGCCTTCAATGCGGATTTCGACGGCGATCAGATGGCGGTGCACGTGCCGCTGTCGTTGGAGGCGCAGCTTGAGGCCCGCGTCTTGATGATGTCGACCAACAACATCCTGAGCCCGGCAAACGGCAAGCCGATCATCGTGCCGAGCCAGGACATCGTGCTCGGGCTCTACTTCCTGACCATGGAGCGGGAAGGCGAAAAAGGCGAGGGCATGATCTTCGGCGATGTCGCCGAAATGGAGCACGCCATGCAGGCCGGCGCGGTTACCTTGCACAGCAAGATCCGCGCCCGCACCCGTTACGTGAAGGACGACGGCGAGTCGGTGACGGCCGTGGTCGAGACGACGCCCGGCCGGATGCTGCTAGCAGAGATTCTGCCGCATAATCCCAAGGTGCCGTTTTCGCTGATCAACCGGCTGTTGACGAAAAAGGAAATCTCGCAGGTCATCGACGTCGTGTACCGCCATTGCGGTCAGAAGGAGACGGTGATCTTCACCGACCGGATGATGGCGATCGGCTTTAACCATGCCTGCCGCGCCGGCATTTCCTTCGGCAAGGACGACATGCTGGTGCCGGCGGCGAAGCAGGGCCTGGTCGACGAGACCAAGGCCCTGGCCGCGGAATACGAGCAGCAATATCTCGACGGCCTGATCACGCAGGGCGAGAAGTACAACAAGGTCGTCGACGCCTGGTCGCAATGCACCGATCGGGTCGCCGAGGAAATGATGAAGGTGATCTCGGGCACCGTGATCGAGGCCAAGACCAAGCGCGCGGCGCCGATCAACTCGATCTACATGATGGCCCATTCGGGTGCCCGCGGTTCGGCGGCGCAGATGAAGCAGCTCGCCGGCATGCGCGGCCTGATGGCGAAGCCGTCGGGCGAGATCATCGAGACGCCGATCATCTCGAACTTCAAGGAAGGTCTGACCGTGCTCGAGTACTTCAACTCGACCCACGGCGCCCGCAAGGGCCTGGCCGACACCGCCTTGAAGACGGCGAACTCGGGCTATCTCACCCGCCGCCTGGTCGACGTGGCGCAGGATTGCATCATCACCGAGGAAGATTGCGGTACCACCCGCGGCCTTACCGTGCGCGAGGTGGTGGAAGGCGCCGAGATTATCGCGACGCTCGGCGAGCGGACGCTCGGCCGCTTCGCTGCGGTCGACGTGCGCGACCCGATCTCGAGCGATGTCCTGGTCGCGGCTGGAGAGATGATCGACGAGGAGGCTGTGGAGCGGATCGAGACCGCCGGCGTCGAATCGGTGCAGATCCGCTCGGTCCTCACCTGCGAGACCGCGGAAGGGGTTTGCGGAAAGTGCTACGGGCGCGATCTCGCGCGCGGCACGCCGGTCAATATCGGCGAGGCGGTCGGCGTCATCGCGGCGCAGTCGATCGGCGAGCCCGGCACGCAGCTCACCATGCGCACCTTCCACATCGGCGGCACCGCCCAGGTCGCGGAGCAGTCGAGCTTCGAGGCGGCCTACGACGCCGTGGTGCAGATCCAGAACCGGAACGTGGTGGTCGACAGCCAGAAGCGTCTGGTGGTCATGGGCCGCAACACCGAGATCGTCCTGATTGATGAAGGCGGCCGCGAACGCGCGCGGCAAAAGGTGGTCTATGGTGCCCGCCTTGTGGTCGATGACGGCGATCGCGTGAAGAAGGGCCAGCGCCTGGTCGAATGGGATCCCTATACGCGTCCGATCATCACCGAGCGCGAGGGTATCGTCAGCTATCGCGACCTGGTCGAGGGCATTTCGATGCGCGAGACCGTGGACGAGGCGACGGCGATCACTTATCGCGTCGTTACCGACTGGAAGCAACAGCCAAAGGCGGCCGAGCTTCGGCCGCGCATCACGCTGCGCGACGAGGCGGGGAACGTCCTTACCCTGGCGAACGGCACCGAGGCGCGCTATTTCCTCTCCGTCGACGCCATTCTCTCGGTCGAGGACGGGGCCACCGTCCATGCCGGCGACGTGCTGGCACGTATCCCGCTCGAGGGCACCAAGACCCGCGACATCACCGGCGGTTTGCCGCGCGTCGCGGAGCTCTTCGAGGCACGGCGCCCGAAGGATCACGCGATCATCGCCGAGGCGCCGGGCCGCATCGAGTTCGGCAAGGACTACAAGGCGAAACGGCGCATCATCGTGCGTCCGGACGATCCCTCGGAGCAGGCGATCGAATACCTCATTCCGCGCGGCAAGAAAATCTCGGTGCAGGAGGGCGACTACGTCCACCGCGGCGATCTCCTGCTCGACGGCAATCCGGCGCCGCACGATATCCTCAAGGTGCTCGGGGTCGAGGCCCTGGCGAATTACCTCGTGGACGAGATCCAGGAGGTCTACCGGCTCCAGGGCGTCAAGATCAACGACAAGCATATCGAGGTCATTGCCCGGCAGATGCTGCAGAAGGTGGAGATCGACACCTCCGGCGACACCACGTTCCTCGCCGGCGAGCAGGTCGATCGCTCCGAGTTCGACGAGGTCAACGGCAAGACCGCGGCCGAAGGCGGCCGTCTCGCGACCGCGCATCCGGTGCTGCAGGGGATCACCAAGGCGAGCTTGCAAACCCGCTCGTTCATCTCCGCCGCGTCGTTTCAGGAGACCACCCGCGTG
>JAJYTL010000417.1 GCA_021793055.1 Pseudomonadota bacterium | reverse complement strand
CCCGCGCCCAGTCCATGCGTTCAAGCGCCGCCGCAATGCGGCGCTGATCGGACGTTCCGAGGCGATCGGTCGAAAAATTTAGCGCCCCACGGGCAATATCGAGAATCGTTGTCCGTGTTTGGCCGACAAGAAATTCGTAGACTGCCTCTTCCCATGCGTCGGCCTCATATCGTTTTTCTTGCTCGGGCGCGATCGTCGAGGTCTCAAAATCTCCGTGTGGCCACCATCGCGCGCCGCCATGGAGGCGGGTAACGCCCTCAGCAAAAAGCTGGTCGCGGTCACGCGCGAGTTCATCGATGCGAATTTTCCCCGTCGCTATCGGCCAAAAACGCCGACCTCCGGTTTTATCCCGAAGATAAACCGCATCATTGGTCGTGCCGACGAACACGCATTGGCGCGGCTCGAAAACCTCTTTTCGGCCGTACGGAGGGCGATAGCGCTCATCGCGGCGCGTGATGAACGCTTTCAGCGCGGCCGCTTCGGTCTTGTCGAGCGATGCCAATTCGCCAATTTCGATCAGCCATTTCCCGCGAAGATGCTGCGCAATGTCCTTCCCGCCATAACGCAGATCGGGGAGGCTATCTGAAAACCAGCGGCCACCCAAAACAGCGCATGCCGAAGATTTGAAGCTCCCTTGCGGAGATTCGAGAATCGGCATGTAGTCGAGCTTGCACCCCGGGCGAAAAATCCTTGCAACCATCGCAATAAGAAACATTTCGCCGATCGCTGAATTGTAACTGCTATCCTCGGCGGCGAGGTAGTTTGAAACCCAGCGTTTCAGCCGGGGCCGGCCGTCCCATTTCAGCGCGGCGAGATAATTCCGCACAGGATGAAAAGCGCATTCGGCCGCGCGGAGGTCAACCGCTTGATGGACGATATCTTTTGTGATCATCTCAAGCCCGGCCAATTGTAAAAACTCTTGAACCAGGCTTATATCTTCGTCACGGACCGGGCGCGGGAGCGGCGTTGCTGGGGCGCTCGCCACGCCCCCCGGAATCGCCGCGACAAGCAGCACGTCGCGCGTCATTTCGTCAAAGGCAAAGTTCCTGGCAAGATTTTCATCATTCCGAAGCGCCATCATCGCGTTGAACAGATTCGCGCGGGGGGTGCCTCGGTCGCTGATTTGGCATGCCCCGAGCCAAGGGAATTTTTTCTCGCCAGCCGCCGCCGCGAGCGCGAAATCGACAATCGTTTCGCTCATGGCAAGCCCCCCGGCGCAACGCAGCTCGCGCGCGACTCTTGCGGATCGGACGGTGATGATGTATAATCATCTTGCATTGTCATAATCTCCAGCCCGCCGACGTTCGCGCGTTCGGCGGGCATTTCGTTCGCAGGGCGCAATCAGGCGGCGCGCTCGGAGGTCGAGCGCCGGGGCTCGCTGGTCCGCGTTTCGGCCCACGAAACGAGGTCGCTCCATTTGTAAATCGCGCGGCCGGAAAATCGCCGATACGGCGGGCCGCCCCCCCTGCTCGCGAGGGTTGAAAGCGTCGCCGGCGCGATTGGGAAACCGGCGGCCGTCAGCGCGGCAGCGGCATCACGGCGGCGAAAAATCTTGTCGGGCTCTTGCATTTTTGGGCTCCGCTTGTTGAAAGCGGACAACCATTTATGCCATGCGGGCGCAAAAGTCTCGGGAGAAATTCGGCCAGACTTCTTCCCTACGATCCCGTAACGTTTTTGTGCAGCGCGGCGAAGGCGTCGGCCGAGACCGTCGTGCCACCGATGGCGAGAAGCGCGATGCTCAGGCGCACGGCCAGGCTTTGGGGATTCCGCAGCGATACGGCCGGCGGCGGCACGCCTCGCAACGTGGCATCGCCGCCGAGCGCCCGCACAATTATCGATCCGATTCGTAAGCCAAAATAGTGCCAATGCCGTCGCGGATCGCCGTGCCGAACCACGGCTTCGCAGATTGCCAGCGCCTCGCGAGTGTAATTTCGCACGGTCGCGAGATAATGGAGCGTCCCTTTCATGGCCTCGATATTCTTATCTTCGAGCCCGGTGCGCACAACATGCGGCGCTGCCTCGGCGAGTTCGGCGGCGAGAGCGTCATGCAGACCGGGCGCGAGTTCGGCCATAGTCCGCAAAGCCTCAACGTAGCGCTGCATCTCCGGCGAGCCGGCGGCGCGCAGGCCGGGCAGGTCGCCGCGCTTGACGCGCCGCATCATCAGCAGCAGGCCGCAGATAGGATGCAACTTCGGCGGCACAAACAGCGTTTCCGGCACGTGCTCGCGCCATTGGGCGGCAACGGCGGCGGCGATCGCGGTTAACTCGGCGGTTTCAGTCGCCAGTTGCCCGGCGGCCGCTGGCTCCATATCCTCGGCGGCACGGTCGGCCATGACGCATCCTTCTTGGCAGATCGAGGGTCGGGCGGCGCTGGCGGCGCTTCCCGGCCCGTTGCGTGTCAGCGTGGCGCGGTGCGCTCGCCAATGCCTTGCGCGAGCAGGGTGACGGCAAGGGTGTTGAGGCTCACACCTTCGCGCTCGGCGCGTTCAGCGAGGCGGCGATGCAGGCTCTTGGGCGTGCGCAGCAGCCACTTGCCGGAATAGCCGCCGGTTGGATCAGCGCCGGGCTCAGGCACGTTGCGGCCGGCCTCGCGCATGGCGGCGATCCAGGCGGCTTTTGCCTCGCGTCCGGCGGCGATGGCTTCCTCGGGGGTCTCGCCATCGGCGATGCAGCCGGGGAGGTCGGAATATTCGATCAGCCAGCCGCCG
>JAJYTL010000416.1 GCA_021793055.1 Pseudomonadota bacterium | reverse complement strand
CTTGCGGGCAACGCTCAAGGTGCCGATCACCGCGCCGACGGCGGTCGCGGCGACGTCGCGGCCAATATCCGCGTAGGCCGAGACCACACCGGGCCGAAGGCCGGCGCGTCTCAGGATATCGGCGATTCCGAGGGTATCGATGATCACGCCCGCCGCCATCGCCTGGAAGAAAATGTCCCGAAGGGCGAAAGCGCCATTGGCAGGCAGGCCGGCGGTGAGGAGATCGGAGAGGTTGCTGCTGTCCGATCGGTCCAGCACGAGAAACAGATATCGGGCGATAGCTTCGGCTTGCGGCACGGCCAGCCCCGAGGCCGCGATCGCGTGGGCGACGGTCAGGGTATCGGGTGTCTTGCCCTGGTGGGCTTGCAGCAATAAGCGCGTCAGGGCTTCGGCCGCGGCCTGGGACAAACCGCCGCCTAGAAGATCCCGAACGGTGTGGGCGGTGCTGAAGACCGCGGCGCGGCGCCTCGCCGGCTGCCGCTCGTAAAGGAACTCCAGGATGATGCCGGCCTGAGCCGGGCTCACGCCGGCGGCCTCGAGCTTGCGGTAGGGCGAGAAGGTGTCGACGATCGCGCCGGCCATGGGAAGGTCGTGCTTGGCGAGAAGAGTGGCGAGGACTTCGGCGAGAGTGGGGGCAAGTCCGGCGCTATAGAGCGCATCGAAGAAATCCGGCCGGTTCCGGCCGGACCCTGCAACCGCCCGTCCGGCAGCGCAAGCGAGCGCTTCGGCTTGCGGTCGGGGCATGCCGGCGCCAGAGAGGGCGAGGGCGAGCGAAAGGGTATCGAGGGCGTTCTCTGTCATGGGGGCCTCCTTGAACAAGAAACCCGGCCGATTGCGGCCGGGAGGATGGGTTGGGAGACCGGGCAGAGAGTTCAGCTACGGAAGGCGAAATCCGAAAGACTGCCCAATCTCACAAGGAGGAAGATTCGGAAGGGCGAGTCAGGCGGACGTGAGGAGCGCCCGGCGTGACGCCGGGCGGCGTGGGGGCGACGAAAAACCAGAGAAAAAACGAATCACGACAACGGGCGGGAAAAACTCCGCTCGGCGCAAGCAGAAGCAAACCGACGCCGTGGCCTGCTGGATAAGCGCCCGATGGCTATAAACCAATTGGGGGCTGGCGAAGCCGCGAGCCTGGAGCGCCGATTGAAATCACGTCGTCGACGCTAAGCTGCGCACCTGGTAAAGGTCGGCGACAGGCGAAGGAAGGACGTTAGAAATATCGTTGAGGAAACGAAAATTTATGCGCTTGGCAGAGACGGGGTTAACAAGGAAAAGAGAAAATACGTCATAAACGATGAGTGGATATCCGATGTGATCACATTACGGCACCAAATTTATACTCTGGAAAAGTCCATAAAATATATCGAGAACGAGCTGGCGGCTGTTGAAAATCAGAAAAGGCCAAGGCCTAAGCGCAAACAAAAAGAATCTGAACATAAACGTGAAGACGACAAATGGGATGCTTCGAGCTTGGAGGCGTTACGTACGTGGCGCAAAGAGATTCAGCGGCGACTCCGTGTTGGAGATTATCTACACCGCAAGCAGGGAAAGGGTCTTTTCCAGGCATTAGGAAATGCACGGGATATTCCAAACATGCCGCAGCTTGGTCGCGGCCGTGATGACGATGATACCCTGAGAATTCACACACGGAGACTTCTCGAACTAGCGCAGCCGCTTTGTGTATGCCAATCCCACGAACCAAAATTTTCACCGTAGTTTCGGCAGCAACCGCTGGGGCAATGAAGGCTTTGGCGCCAAGGAGCTTGTTGCCGAGCTTGATGCGGCCTTCTTTGCCGCGCAGATGTCACGCTCACGCTTGAGCCGTGCGCAGGTCGCCTTCTATATCGCCAAATGACTAACTAATCTGCGCAACGACATTCTCGGAAGACATGTCGAAGCGTGACCTGCAGTGCTCTTGCGTTAGACACGAAACAATAATGTGTTGAAATGTTTTCGCGTGCCTGTGCATCTTGCGATGCGCTGTCGGCTCAGAAGCCGGAGGGCTCGGCCCCACGGCGGGTTTAGCAGTCAATAAAAAGGGTGACCTGGGCGCCTTGTCTCCGCATCAAGTCACCGAGGCCATTGAGAATTTACCCGGTTTGGCTGAAAATGCGGGCTATAAACATCGGGGACGCCGGCAGTGGAGGGAAGGAGCCAAGCTTACGGGCTTTGGGTGCTCGTCAAGAACTCGGGCGCGCCGTCCGAGCCGATCTGCAGGTGTGCCTCATACGCCGCCCAGGCCCCTAGGGGCAGGGTGGGACAAGAGTTTCAAATTACCGGCCTCAGTGCCTACCCATTCGAGGGCCTACCGGCTACCGAGACCGGGCATAGGATCAGACGCGCTTGACTGCCATGGACAAGCGCACCCTCAGCGAGCGTGACATCTGCACGAGGTTCATCACCTCCGCGCTCCGCAGTGCCGGATGGGATGAATAACTCAGATCCGTGAGGAATTCAGCTTTACCAAGGGGCGCGTCATCGTGCGCGGCACGCTCGTCACGCGCGGTAAGCCCAAGCGCGTGGATTATGTCCTCTACTTCAAACCGAACATTCCCTTGGCGGTGATCGAGGCCAAGGATAACACCCACGCCATCGGCGACGGAATGCAACAGGCGCTCGGACACCTCGAAAAACCTCGCGCTGAGGGCGGAGGCATGATTCCATCGCGGAGTTGATCCGCGATGGGGGGCGAGGAATGGCCAGTCAGC
>JAJYTL010000415.1 GCA_021793055.1 Pseudomonadota bacterium | reverse complement strand
ATGAGGCCGAGCGCGATTAAGCTCGCGAGGCCGAGGCCGAGGAGCTCGAAAAGCATCCGCCGGTCGACCGCGAGCACGTTGCCGAAGAGCAGCGTCATCGCCTGCGTCGCGTAGGCGGTATAGAAGTTCAGAAACAGAAGGCCGAAGCCCAAGGCGAGCGCCAGCACCATGCCGATCGCGACATCGCGGTTGCTGAGGCGCTCGCCGAGCGCGCCCATGGCGATGCCGCCAGCGACGGTAAAACTTAACAGGCCCCAGAGTGGCGCCACACCCAACAGCGCTGCACCGGTTGCGCCGGCGAAACCAACGTGCGAAAGCGCATGGCCGGCGAAGGTCTGGCCGCGCAGCACCAGGAAGTAGCCGATCGTTCCGGAGACGATGGCAACGATCGCGGCCGCCGCGAAGGCCCGAAGCATGAAATCGTAAGCGAGCATCGCGGGGCCTCAGCCGGTCAGGTTGAATGATGATGGGAATCGTGGCGATGCACTTCGCGCTCGACATCGTGCCCGCCCGACATCACGAAGATATGGCCGTTGACGTGCAGCACCTCGATCGGAGCGCCGTAAAGGGTGGAGAGCACCGGGCCGGTGATGACCTCATCGACCGTGCCGAGGGCGGCTTGGCCGTGGCCAAGATAGAGAACGCGGTCGAGAACGCCGAGCAGTGGGTTCAGTTCATGAGCGCTCAAGAGCACCGTAAGGCCAAACTCGCACTTCAAACGATGCACGAGATGAACCACCGCATGCTGGTGCGGTGGATCGAGATTGAGGAGCGGTTCGTCGAGAAGCAGAAGCCGCGGCCGGCCGATCAGGGCCTGAGCGAGAAGGAGCAGCTGCCGCTCGCCGCCGGAAAGTTGGCCGAGCGGCCGGCGTGCGAGCGCCGCAACGCCGACGGTCTCCAGCGCCCACTCGACGTCGCGTCGCGCCGCCGCACTCGAGAGCGGCAGGCCCCAGCGGCGTCCGCCGCTTGTGCAGGCGACAAAGTCCCAGCCCGTCAGCATGGGGCCGGCCGTCAGGCTGTGGCGCTGGGGCATGTAGCCGATGTCGGCATTGGCGCCGCCGGCCGGGCGGCCGAGCACGCGAAGCGATCCCGCTACCGGGCGGATCAGGCCGAGAACCGCCCGCATCAGCGTGGTCTTGCCGGCGCCGTTCGGGCCGAAGACGCCGATGAACTCGCCGGCCTCGACCGTGAGATCGACGTCCTGCAGCAACGTCCGCCGGCCGAGCTTGAGTGTGAGGCCTTCGAGGGCTATTGCCGGCGCCGCGGTGGGGGCTGACATTGGCGCCGTCATCGGGCAGCTTCGGCCAAGGCTTTATTGAGTGCGGCCAGTTGTCCCATCATCCAGTCGCGATAGGTGGTTCCGGGCGGCTCGGTTTCGCTGACGCCGACGATCGGGATGCCGGATTGACGCGCCAGGCGTTGCAGGTGGCGGGTCAGGGTGCTGCTGGTCTGTCTATTGTAAATCAGAACCCTGACCCGTCGCATCTTGAGGTCCGCTTCGAACGCGGCGATGTCGGAGGCGCGCGGTTCGGTATTGTTCATCACCGAAAGTTGGAAGCGGCGGTTGCGCACGACCAGGCCAAGGGCCGTCGCCATATAGTTGAAGACGGGTTCGGTGGCGGTGATGGCAAGGCCGTGATATTTCGCCCGCATCGCTTGAATCTCGCGGCTCAGCGGCGCGAGGCTGGCGTCGAAAGCGTCGCGGTTCGCGATGTAGTCGGTCCGGTGCGCGGGGTCGCGCCGCGCGAGTTCCGCCGCCAGCGCCTTGGCCAGCGCGGGCATGGTTTGGGGCAGGTACCAGAGGTGGGGGTTGTCGCCGCTTTTTTTGCCCACAAGATCGGCGACGGTGATGACGCAGCGTTCCGATCGCTTCGAGGCGCGAAGCAGATCGTGCATCCAGGGGTCATAGCCGATGCCGTTTTCGATGACGATCGCTGCCTTGGCCAGGGCGACGGCCGTTGACGGCTTGGCCTCGAAAAGATGCGGGTCCTGATCGGGGTTCTTGAGAAAGCTGGTGACCGTCACATGGGTGCCGCCGACGGCCACCGCGACGCCGCCATAGAAATTCTCCGCGGCAACGATCCGGATCGGCGCTGCCGCGGCGAGCGCGGGCATGAGCAAAGCGAAAAGAACGGCTGCCGCCGCCTGGACGAGCTGACTTGTCGGACGCATTTAGCGCTCCATGATGGCGGAAGGCGCACCGAGGGGCGTGGCCATGGGGCGGCGCGGCTGCACGCCGCACGTCCCATCAGAAACGTTATATTATAACATTCGAGGCCGTGGCAATCGCGGATCGAAGGCGCCGCCGCGCGGCGTGGGCGGGCGTGGGCACCGCGAGCCGCTCCCAGATCGCGGGCGTATGTCGCGGCGCGATGGTGGCCGCCGCCGGCAAGTCTTCGATCTTAGTTGTCCACATGATATAATTTGGCGTTTGCTTTTTGTCGTGATGTGTCGGTATGGCATGGCCGTTCCGTCGGCTGGAGACCGTCGCCACATGAGTTTTCGGGCCGGCTGGCTGCGGCCGTGATCAAAAAGGAATCGGCAATGGGGCTGCGATGACGACGGAGACGCCAATCGAAGAGCAGGCGGGCGCCGGGCCATCGTCGCCGGAAAGCCCGGAAAGCGTGGTCTCCTGGGCGGCTATCATCGACACGGTTCCCGACGGTTTGATCGTAATCAATGACAAGGGCGTGGTTCGGTCGTTTAACGCTGTGGCTGAGAAACAGT
>JAJYTL010000414.1 GCA_021793055.1 Pseudomonadota bacterium | reverse complement strand
CGTTTTGTAGCGGTAGTCCAGCCGCCACGGCGTTCTCGGCATCTTCTTTTTTCATCGATCTCCCCTCGGAAAAGGCCGGCGCCCCGAAGGACGCCGGCGCGTCGTCAGATGGTCGGGTCTTCGATCTCGTCGATCTCGAACGTCGAATAACGCTTGTCGCCGACGGCCGCGACCTTGCGGATAACGAACCAGCGATCGACGTAATCATCGTTCGGGTAATTTTCCTGCAACTCGGATTGCAGCACCTTGGCCACGACAAGCTGCGCCACCTCGCCATCGGCATTGCAAACCTGCATGACCTGCGCCGGCCCCATCTTGTTGGTTGGGTTTCCGGTGCGGGATTCGGTCAGCGCGCGCCCTTCGCGGATCGGCGAGAGTATCTTGATGCAGATACGCGAGCCGGCCGGAAACTTGAGCGTTGGGACAGTGACCTTCTTCTTGACCCGGAAGCCCTCGGGCACGTTGTCGATCGGCGCGAGCGCCGTCGCCTCTTCGGTGGTTTTCGCCGTGCGTCGCGCGACGGCTTTCGACTTCGCCATGTTTTCCTTCTCCTTGTGCGCCAGGTTGAGAACCGGCCAATGGCGGGCGCTATGCAAAAGGCCGGAGGGACGTGGGGCCAAACCTATTGAACGCAGCCGAAGAACGAGCGCACCTCCCAAGAAAAAGACGGTGCCTCGGTCTCGTACCTTTCCAGAGCTGCGACGGCATCGGGCCGATAACGGTACAACGTCGTCATCAAGTGGACAGCGTTGCCAGGACCGCGCCGAAGGATGATCCAAAAACCGGAGATAATGTCGCCTTTCTCAAAAGCGCGAACTTGCTGCCGGAAGGGATTTCTCATGGCCAAGCCCCTTCGTTCGTGATGACCTCTTGCCGATAATAGCGAGCGGCCATGATCAGCATATCGAGCGCGTCATCGCGGGACGCGAGGCCCGGCGTTTCGCCGTGCGTAGGACATTCCGCGAGCAGGTCGATCGCCTCGCGCAGCTCGCGGATTCCGGGGTAGAGGCCGGGCGTGCTCATGGTGCACCTCGCGCCTGCCTGCGATCGAACTCGTCGAGCAGGTTCCGGGCTGCATTTCCAAGGTGACGAGCGGCAGCACGAACGGCCTCCGCATCGTGTGACCATCCTTCCGCCGCCATACGCGAGGCGAGCGCCTCGAAGTCATAGGCCGCCCGAACGAGCCGCTCGCCGGTGCGCGCCGTCACAGTGCGCCGGCGCATGCCACCACCTCTGCCTCTTCGGCCACCGCCAGCTCGATATCGGTCGCGAGCAGCTCCAGATTGGCGACGATCTCATGCAAGGGCTGCACCCGATCGGCGTCGGCCTGGATATGCTGCGAGCTGCCCCAATTTTCCTTGATGAACTGCGCCGCCGCGCGGCAGGCCTGTGCCCGCTCTTCCGCGCGATAGATCGTCGCCTTGGTGTAATTATTGCTCATGCCGTTTTCTCCGATTTCGCGGCTTGTGCCATCCAAGCCAATATCGCCATTATTTCAGAATGGCGCGATATCGTCAAGCCGGATAAATCGCTGCCTTTTCGGAAAATACATCCCGCGATACCACGAAAACACCGGCTTGATGCTCTTCACCTCGACGCGCTCGCCCTTGGCGAGCTTGATGATATCGAACGGGCTCAAGGACTCGCCGGCGGAAGCCCACTTCACCGGCTGAATGACCTTGCGGTACGTATGCCCGTGATGCTCGATCTTGTGGTTGTAAAGGCAGTAGGTCTTCGGCGCGACGATCGCGGCGAACTCGGCTTGCGCCTCGATCTTCCAGGCGCCGAGCTGCAAGGGATCGATCTTGCCCTTGAAGCCCGAGCAGATCATTGAATCCGTGTCGCAATAGATCAGGTCGATCGCCTGGCGCATGCCAGCCATGAGCATCGCGCGGCCGGCCGACGTGATCGACGCCGCCACGCTCACATCGTAAAACGAATTGCGGTGCAGGCCGGAAGGCTTCGACCAGATTTCGAGATCATCGCGAATATGGTTTTCGAGCTCATAGCCGTCTTTCCGCATGCGCCAGTCGAGGAACGGGTCGCGCAAGATCGCGTAGTCGCGGAAGCGCCGCGGGTCCTGGCCGAACTTGCCATAGGGCGTGACCAGCATCGTCTTCGCGAATATCTCGGCCGCCTTGTCGCCCGTGATTTTGGCGCCGCGCTTTTCCGAATAGAAGCGATCGACGAAGCGCGCGAACGTCGTCGTCTTCAAGGGAACATGGACGGCGTGAATCTCTTCAAGATCGACCATTCCGTAATCGAGCGCCAGTTCGAGCTCATGCGAGGTGGTATAGAAGCGCTCGCGCTCTTGTCCGAAGTCGGCGACCACCTGTGCCGATTTCTTATTCATCACGACGCGGTGGACGGGAAGCGCGTTGCGGTTCCGGGCCGTGATCTCCGCGAAATAGAACCCCTTGGGCAAGCGCCGGACATTTTCCCGCGTGTCGAACTCGCAGCCCCAAGGATGCTTGAAGTTTCGCATGGCAGCGGCGAAGCATGAGTTGATGTCGATCATCTGCCACGGCCCCTCGATGATGCCGCGCTCGAACATCTGCGTCCGGCCGCCGAAGTAGTAGGGCCGGAACTCTTCATCCAGGCCCTCCGAGAACCGCCGCTTCATCTTCTTGGTTTTCAAGAGCTCGGCCATCGCCGCCGAGCCGATCGTGAGGCGCTTGCCGAAGCGCTTGACGAAGGCGGCGCACAGCTTTTGCAGATTGACGCAGTCGGATTT
>JAJYTL010000413.1 GCA_021793055.1 Pseudomonadota bacterium | reverse complement strand
TCTAAAAGCGCTTGGTCGACGAAGATGTCCCATCCGTGAAAAAGCGTGAGACCGAGACCGAACCCCTCGGCCCATCGGGCGAGCGCGGCCATGTCGAGCTGGATCTGTTGATCGGATACCATCACGAGGGCCGCTTCCCGCACATCCATGTCGATGCATTTTTTGCCGAAAATCTGCACGTCCGAAACCGCAACGGGCTTGTCGCGCACCTCAATGGCCTTCTCCCACACATCCGGCGCGTCGGCGGAACGCACGCAGACATCGCCGGGATATTTACGCGACGGATCGTTGATCCGACCACTCTCGACGCGCGCACGTCCGGCAAACACGTCGAGCAATCCCGCGACGACCGCCTGCGCACGCCGGCCGCCTTCGGAATCTTCACGCACAAAATCACGGATCGCGACCGTGAGCTGTTCCGGAGTGATTGTCATGCCGCCGTCGTGGCTGGCATAGCGCGGCTGATGACGGGAACGGACGGCGACGAAGGCGCGCAGCGCGGCGCGCGCCAAGGTTTCGTCGGGAAGTTCCTGGAGTTCCTTCACGAGTTCTAGCATGTAGTGGAATGCAGCCCGGCCCCCGGCGTGAACGGGCGTGCCGTCATCGAGCCGCGTCATACGAAAGTAGGGCTGGTTGTTGAGCGGCTGACGTCCGGTAACGCCGATGTTGATGCCCAGTTCCGCTGCGAGCGGGACGAGAACTTTCTCGGACAACACGCGCGCCGAAAAGGCGTTTGGGTTATCGAGCGCATGATTGGGCTTGATCGCGAAAAGGTCGGCCCGCCGATCCACGGCCTTGGCAAGCATCGCCGTTCCGAGAAATGCGATGTGGGTCTTCGAAAGACCATCGGCGCAGAGTTGGGAAAGCCGTTCGATTTTCATTGCCCATGTCGGATCGGCATCGTTGGCATTGACGGCGGCTTCGCGAAGAAGCCTGGCCGCTTCGGCATTACTGATTTTCATGCGGCGGCTCCTCTCGGTCGTGAATAAGCTCGAGAAGGTCGCCCGGCGTGCAGGAAAGGGCTCGGCAGAGTTTCTCGATGGTGGAAAGGCGAGTGTTGTAGGTCGGCCTGGTGGCTAGGGATTGCAGGGTGTTAACCGAGACGCCCGTCTGCTTCGAGAGGCTGTCATAGGTCAGCCGAACGCCAGTTTTGCGTTGATGCGACTCGATGGCTTCCCGTAGCTTGACGTTGATCATGTTGTCCTGTATTGACAATACAGATAAATACAGTGATGGTGCCAAGCTTACCCTGTAACAGCGATTCGCCCTAGCGAATGAGAGTTCATGACGCGCGCGCCCTTCAAAGCCATCAGCTTGTTTTCCGGAATCGGCGGGCTGGATTTCGGCTTTGAGGAAGCCGGCTTCGAAACCCGCGTTGCCCTCGAAATCGACCGCCACGCGTGCCGAACGATTCGGCTCAATCGGGCCTGGGAAGTGATCGAGGACGACATCAACAAGGTGTCCTCGGCCACCGTGCTCGAACGGGCCGGACTGGCTCCGGGGGAGGCGGACATCCTCATCGGCGGACCGCCATGCCAGCCCTTCTCGAAGTCAGCCTATTGGATAAGGGGCGACGCGCTGCGGCTCGACGATCCTCGCTCCGACACGCTGGTGGGCTATCTTCGTATTCTCCGGGATATTCGGCCGCGCGCCTTTCTGCTCGAAAATGTTTACGGGCTGGCTTACGAAGGCAAAAATGAAGGACTGCGCTATATTCTTGACGGGATTGCACAGATCAACCGCGAGACCGGCACGCGCTATGAAGTCTCCTGGCAAGTCGTCAACGCGGCTGAGCATGGCGTTCCGCAGATACGCGAACGCGTGTTCATGATCGGCTCCCGCGACGGCCGGAAATTTCGCTTCCCGGAGCCGACGCACGCGCAAGCCGGCAGCATCGGACAGAACCTGTTTGGAACGATCGAACCTTACCGAACGGCCTGGGACGCTCTCGGCGATCTCCCGGAACCCGATGCGGACGAACCCGCTCTCAAGGTCGGCGGCAAATGGGGCGATCTGCTGCCGACGATCCCCGAGGGCGAAAATTATTTGTGGCACACCGACAGAAGCGGCGGCCATCCGCTGTTCGGCTGGCGCACGCGGTATTGGAGCTTTCTGCTCAAACTCTCGAAACGATTACCGTCCTGGACGGTGCAAGCCCAGCCGGGCGCTGCGATCGGACCGTTCCACTGGAAGAACCGGCGGCTTACGTTTCAGGAGCTTTGTCGTATTCAAACCTTCCCGGACGGCCTGACCATCGACAGCGGCCGGACCGAAATGCAGCGAATGCTTGGCAACGCCGTGCCATCCCTGATCGCCGAAATCATGGCGCGGGAAATTCGGCGCCAGTTCTTCGACTCGGCACTCAGAAAACCCCCCGTGCTATTGCCATCCCACCGTGCATGGACCCCACGGCCAGAGCCGTTGCCGCCACTGCCAGCGAAATACCGCGCGCTGATCGGCACCTATGAAGCGCATCCCGGTACCGGCAAGGGACGGCAGGCGGTTAAGCGGGCGGAAGGACGAGCCGCATAGCCTGACGAGTTCGTCCGGCGAGGAAGAGTGCTAAGCCATCGCGCGCGAAGGGCTTGCGACTCCTCCCGGCGATCTGCGATGTTCGCAACCCCGCCCGCCCGCCAGGAGACAAACCATGGCTCTCCTTCATCTCCCGCTCGATAAAATCACCGAGCAGAATCTTCGCGAGCTGATCGAGACCGGCGCGCGGGAGAGCCTTTATATCGACTACAAG
>JAJYTL010000033.1 GCA_021793055.1 Pseudomonadota bacterium | reverse complement strand
CCCGCTGCTGCGGCTACCGGCGATCACCCGGATCCTCAATCCGCATACGGCGCAAGGCCTCGCGCTGCTTAATGCCGAGGTGACGCGGCAAGCCGCCATGATCGGCTATATCGACGACTTTAAGCTGATGACGATCATGGCGCTGATCGCGGCGCCCTGCGTGCTGCTGATCAAAGCGCCGATCAACGCCAAGGAATTCGACCAGACCTCGGTGGTCACGGAATGACCCGCTGCCGAGCACCGCAGCCGCGCGGCCGGACCCGCCGGATCACGGGCGCGCCGCCCGAGGCCGCTTAAGACCCCGGGGATCGAGACCGAAACATGGCAATTCCTCAAGCGGAGCCCGGGGCCGATCTGACGCCGTTCAATCGCGCCATGATCACCGCCGGCATCATGCTGGCCGCAACCATGCAGACGCTCGACACCACCATCGCAACGATCGCCCTGCCCCACATGCAAGGCGCGTTTTCCGTCAACCTCGAGCAGATTACCTGGGTCCTCACCTCCTACATCGTCGCCGCGGCGATCATGATGCCGCCGACCGGCTGGCTTGCCGCGCGCTTCGGCCGCAAGCGTCTCTATCTGGTCTCGGTCGGCGGCTTCACCGTCGCCTCGGCGCTCTGCGGCACCGCCGGCAGCCTCACCGCCATGGTCGTTTACCGGTCACTGCAAGGATTGTTCGGCGCCTCTCTCATCCCGCTCTCGCAAGCGACCCTGCTCGACTGCTACCCGCGCGAGCGGCACGGCCCGGCAATGGCCATCTGGGGCATGGGCATCATGGGCGGCCCGATCCTGGGGCCGACGCTGGGCGGCTGGCTGACGCAGAACTACACCTGGCGTTGGGTGTTCTACATGAACGTCCCGGTCGGCGTTCTCGCCGCGTTGATGATCGCCGTGTTCGTCACCGAGACCGGACGCAACCGCACGCTCAGCTTCGACGTCTTCGGTTTCGCCGTACTCAGCGTCGGGATCGCCGCGCTGCAGGTCCTGCTCGACCGGGGCCAAATCAAGGATTGGTTCGGATCGCGCGAGATCATAATCGAATCCATCGTCGCCGCCATCGCGTTCTACGCCTTCGCGGTCCAGACCTTCATGGCTGAGCATCCGTTCATCAGGCCCAACCTCTTCGCCGACCGAAATTTCTCGGTCGCGCTGTTGTTCCGCCTTTGCAACGGCATGATCCTGTTCGGCTCGGCCGCGTTGTTGCCGCCGTTTCTTCAAGAGCTTTTAAATTATCCCGTCCTCACGGCCGGCCTGCTGCTGGCACCGCGCGGCATTGGCGCCTTGGTCGCCATGACGATTGTCGGCCAGCTCATTCGCCGCATCGAACCGCGCTTCCTGATCACCATCGGTTTCCTCATTACCGCCTATGCGCTGTTCTGGATGGCGCATTTTTCGCTTTATGTTCCGACCTGGGAAATCTTCGCGAGCGGCGTCGTGCAAGGATTCGGACTTGGCTTCGTCAACGTGCCGCTTGCCACCATCGCCTTTTCCACCCTGGCGGCGGAACGGCGGACCGAGGCGGCGGGAGTCTACAACCTCCTCCGCGCCGTCGGTTCCAGCGCCGGGATATCCATCGTCACCACCTTGCTCGACCGCAATATCCAGATCAATCACGCGATCATCGGTGCCGCCGTGACTCCGTTCGATCCCCTGCTTCGCGGCGGCGTCGCGGCGAAGCTTTGGAATCTCGGCACCGCCCGGGGGCTGACCCTCCTCAATGCCGAGGTTACCCGCCAGGCGACGATGATCGGCTATCTCGACGACTTCAAATTGATGATGATTCTCGCCATCGCGGTGGCGCCGTTCGCTATTTTTTTTGGTCCGATCCATCGCCGCCGCGAGCCGTTGAACGAGCCGGCCGCGTAGCGCCGGAGCCGCCGGGCGATTGCCGGCATCGCAACCAATCGTTAACGCCGAACCGACATCTTCGTCGTCCCTTCCGCGCCATGCGAGGTCGCCGGGACGGGACTTTCGCGGTTTTTGTCCACTTGATCGTCCTTACGCGACTGATTCTCTTGCCATTGTCTTTCGGATTGCGACAGTATAGGTCCTTCGACGGGCACCGCTCCGGCCTCGCGAGCGCGCGCCATCGCATGACTTCCAGTCCTGTGCGTCCATTGCACCATCCGTGCCCGAATACGAACTACCGGCGCCGCGCCCCGCGGCAGACCTCATAACGCTTCGACTTTTTCTAACTGGGAGGAGATAGGCATATGACCGAATCCAAGAGCATCTTCAATGCCGCCAGCAAACGGCGCATCAGCCGGCGCAGCGTGCTGGCTTCCGCCGCCGCGGCGGGCGTCGCCGCCGGCGTCGGCCCGAATATCGTCAAGGCACTTGGCGAAGTGCCGGTGAAGATCGGCGAGAACGATCCCTTCACCGGAACCTACGCCGCCCTCGGCAACAGCCAGCACGAAGGGGCGATGCTGGCCCTCGGTCAGATCAACAAGGCGGGCGGCATCCTCGGACGCAAGGTCGAGATCATCGCGGAAGACAACGCCGCCGACGTCGGCAAGGCGACGACCAAGTTCCACAAGCTGGTCGACAAGGACAAGGTCGACTTCGTGGAGGGATCGGTGTCGTCGGCCGTCGCCCTCGCCTGCGAGCATGCCGCCGCCCTCAAGGGCGTGCTTTACGTCGCGACCGGCGGGCATGTCGATTCCGTGACCGGGACACACTGCAGCTGGACCACGTTCAAAACCTGCTCCGACACCTGGATGCTGAACAAGGCGCTGGCGAGCGTTCTGTTGTCCAAGTACGGCAAGCGCTGGTACTTCTCGACCCCGGACTACGCCTGGGGCCATTTCCTCTACGCTGGCATGACCAAGATCCTCAAGGAAGCGGGCGGCACCAATCTCGGCAACCTGCTCATGCCGCTCGGCACCACCGATTTCACCGCCGGGCTGATCAAGATCAAGGAGGCTAAGCCGGACGTTCTGATCGTCTTCAACGCCGGCGACGACTTCGTCAATCTGATGAAGCAGGCGACGCAGTTCGGCATGACCGAGAAGATCCCCTTCGGCTACAGCCTAATCGAACTCGAGCCCTTGGCGGCGCTTCCCGCCGTGGCGCGCACCGGCTGGGGCGTGATGGAATGGTGGTGGGATCAACCCAACAACCCGCACGTCCAATCCTTCGTCGCCGAGTACCGCAAGTTATATAAAAAGACCCCGAGCGCCCGCAGCTGGCTCGGCTTCGCCACCACCCATGCCATCGCGATGGCCGCGAACGACGCCAAGACCCTCAATCCGATCAAGGTCTCGCACTCGATGGCCGGCATGAAGCTGCCGCCGGAAGTGGCTCTCGGGCCGTATCAGCCCTTCTACCGCGCCGCCGATCATCAGTGCATGATCACCGAGTTCGTTGGTCAGGTGAATTCCAAGGGCACCTATCCGAACCTGTTCACCGTCGAGAAGGAAATCCCCGGTGCCACGCTCGCGGCCTCGCCGGAGGAAAAGGGCTGCAAGATGACCTATCCGGCCTAGTTCGGAACGCAGCCTAAGAAGACAGCCGGCCCCGGCGCTCGCAGCAAGACGGCGTCTTGCTCCGGCTTCCGGGGCCGCAGCTTTTTTGGCCGGCGCTACTCCGCGGCGCGGACGCCGCCGGCCTCGCCCGGCCGTTTCAGGCGGCGGGCCATGTTGAGAAAGGTCTCGATGGTGATCGAGCCGAGCGTCGCGCGGCTGATTTCGTCGATCTCGACGAGAACGTCCTGCAGCGCACGGCCGACTCCGGTCTCCTCGCCCGGATCCTCGATCTCGGGGGCGGGCGGGCCGATGTCCTCGAAGAGCTCGATGATGTTGAGAAGCGTCATCCGCCGGGCATTGCCGGCAAAGCGGTAGCCGCCGCCGGCGCCGCGCACGGATTCGATCACGCGGGCCCGTCCCAAAGTCCGCAATACCTTGGCGAGGTGGTTGATCGATACCGCGTATTTCTCGGCGATGTCGCCTGCCGAAAGCTGCTCTCCGGCGTTGGCGGCGAGCTCAAGCGTGGCATAAAGGCCGAAACGGGTCGCCTTCTGCAATTTCATCTCTCGCTCCGTCCCCCAGGGCCCGGGCAGGAATGCTACCCGCTGCCGGCTGAAATCAATCCAAGCTCTTCTCGAGCTCGATGAAAGGTCCCGCCATCATCCCCTGACTGCGAAAGAACGACATCACCAGATTATCCTGCCGCGCCAGCATCGTCCGAATCTTGTCGACCCCGGCCTGCTTGAACTGGCGGCAGAGTTCGTCGAAAAGCCGCGACCCGACGTTCTGAACGCGCTGCTCCGGCACCACGCCGATAGCGAAAACCCAACCGCAAGGCGGCGAGCCGAATTCCCATGCGCGCACCTCGCCGATAATGAAACCGGCGAATACGCCCCCGCTCTCCCCGACGAGAAAGAACCGCGGTCGCCCCGGTGTCCGGTAGCGCTCGTAAAGGCTCCGCCAATATTTCGGCTTGGCCTTACCGGTGTTGACCTTGTCGAGGCCGGTGATCGCCGCGAGATCGCTCTCGATCACCGGCCGGGCGCGGAAGGTATCGCCCTGATCGGCCAACCCGGCGGCGGTCCTGGCGCTGGTCCCGGCTTTTTGGCGGACACCCGACATCGGCCCTCCTTGGTTCACTAGGCGCATCCGCGCGCTCGCATGGCGAACGTCCCTCCTTCTCTACCCCGGCGCGGCGCGGTACGCAAGAGAACAGGCATTTCCGTACCAATTTGTACGCGGAGCAGGCCATCTACCGCTCTCGCCGGAATCACGTGCCTTGCCCGCGCCACCAGGCGCGTTGCCGGCCGTCCCCGCGAGACTCAGGCCGGCGCGAGCTTTCGTGGGTCCTAGGCGGCCCGCCAGGCGGGCGGCCGTTTGGCGAGGAAGGCTTCGAGTCCCTCGACCGCATCGGCGGTTTTCATCAGGTCTTCGAGATAAAGCTTCTCGACCGCAGCGAGACGGGCCTTCACGCGCGCCACCAGATCGCCGCGGGCCGCACGCACGCCATAGCGCAGCGAGCTTGGGCTGAGCGGCGCCAGATGAGCATCAAAATAGGCCATGGCCGCCGCCTCCGGGTCGTCCGCGACCGCATTGACGAGCCCGAGGCGATGCGCCTCGGCGGCATCGATGGTGCGCCCGCTGATCAGCAAGTCCTCGGCCAGCGTCCGAGGCACCCGTTCGGGCAGGATGCACGACGCCGCCGGCGCGAACACGCCCAAGCGGATTTCTGGCTGGCCAAGCTTAACATCGGGCGCCGCGAACAATAGATGCGCCGCCATGGCGAGCTCCAGACCGCCGCCGAGGCATTGGCCGCGAATCACCGCCAGCACCGGCACCTCGCTCGCAAGAACGGCCAGGAACAACGCGTGAAAGCCTTGCAGCATCGCGGCGCAAGCCGCCGGCAAATGCTCCTCGACACTGGCGCCAAAACTGAAATGCGGCCCGGCCCCATCGAGCAGGATCGCGGTCAAATTGGGATCGCGGCCGTGCGCGTCCAATGCCGCTCGAAGGCTCTCCGTCATCGCCGCATCGAGGACATTCGCCTTGGGCCGCGCGAGCCGGAGGCGCAACAAGCGGCCGTCCCGCTCCTGCCAAACGGCGGTTGGGGATTCGCTCATCAAAGGGCCTCACGCATCGCAGGGAACAGCATCTCATCCTCCCGACCCATGTGCTCGGAGAGAATATCGGTAAGCTGCGCAACGAGGGAGCGAATTTCATCGGCCTCGTCGCCGTCCTCTACGGCGGCGGTCAAGCGATCGCGCAAGGAGAGGATTTCGCGGTGCTCCTCGGTAAACAGGGCAAGAACCCCGGCATCCCCGCCGGCCGAGACGTAGGCCGGAAACAGGACCCTGTCCTCGTTCAAGATATGTTCATCGAGAGGCCCATACAGTTTCGGCGCCGCTCTGTCGATCGCCGCCTTGAGAACCGCTAGGGGCGACATGGCCTCATCGGCCAGCCTTGCCATCTCCGGCAGCAGGTCCTCATGCTCCGAGGCCAAAGTGTCGATCAAGGCGGCGAATTTTGCGCTGCTTGCCATTGCACCCTCTCCCCAATTCTTCAACGGTTCGCGGTTGGCCGCCGGGTCGTCCGCCCGGCACGATCACTCCGGCCTTACGACCGTCCATGCTCGCCGGGACGGCAGCATGCCTAGCTTCGTTCGACCGGTTGCATAAATTAAATAATCTGGTACTATAATACTTCTTTTGCTCGTGCCGTCAAGAGGCCGTTGCCTCGCGTGGCCTTAGCCCTTCGCAACCTGACAGGAACCCTGCCCTCGCTCTTATCGCAGCCTTGCTGCGGCGCATCGCCGCCATTTCACGGAAATCTTGTTCGCCATTGACGCCGGATTCCCACACAAGCCCTTCCGCAAGCCAAGTGCGTGAACGGCCTCGGGCTCCACAACTACGGAGAAATGCATATGACCTATGAAGACGTGCTGTACTCGGTCGCCGACGGGGTGGCACATATCACGATCAATCGCCCGAAGGTCATGAACGCCTTCCGCGGCCGCACCTGCATCGAGCTGATCGATGCCTTCAATCGCGCCGGCTGGGACAAGAGCATCGGCGTCATCGTGCTGGCCGGCGCGGGCGATCGTGCCTTTTGCACCGGCGGCGACCAATCCACCCACGACGGTCAATACGACAGCCGCGGCATGGTCGGCCTCCCGGTCGAGGATATGCAAGGCATCATCCGCGACGTCCCGAAGCCGGTCATCGCCCGCGTGCAAGGCTACGCGATCGGCGGTGGCAACGTTCTGGCCACGATCTGCGATCTCACCATCGCCTCCGAGAAGGCCATCTTCGGCCAGGTTGGGCCGAAGATGGGCTCGGTGGATCCGGGCTTCGGCACCGCCTATCTCGCGCGCGTGGTGGGCGAGAAGAAGGCGCGGGAAATCTGGTATCTGTGCCGTCGCTACACGGCGCAAGAAGCGCTCGCCATGGGCCTCGTCAACACCGTCGTTCCGCATGACGAACTCGACGCCGAGGTCGCCCGCTGGTGCGCAGAGATCTGCGAGCGCAGCCCGACCGCCATTTCCATCGCGAAGCGCTCCTTCAATGCCGATAGCGACAACATCCGCGGCATCTCGGGCCTCGGCATGCAGGCGTTGAGCCTTTACTACGACACCGACGAGTCTCGCGAAGGCGTGAACGCCCTAACCGAGAAGCGCAAGCCGCGCTTCCGCGAGGTGATGAAAAAGGACTGATCGCCAGCTTCGCGTAAAGCATGACCCCGAAACGCGGACCGGATCGTACTTCAAGTCACCGTAACATCTCGCGGGCATGATTATGGGTCGCTTTGACCCAAAATCATCCGGCGCTAGACGTCCAGAACCATGCCGTCATAGGCCGGTTCAACCCCCGGCGGCAACTCGCGGCAGAGCTGCCGATAGTCGAGGTCGATGTGCATGTTGGTAAGGATCGCCCGTTCCGGCTTGACGCGGGCGATCCAGCCCAGCGTCTGCTCGAGATGCGAGTGAGTCGGATGCGGCCGATACCGCATGGCATCGACGATCCAGAGCTTGACCCCCTTAAGGATCGTGAACGCCTCCTCGGAAAGCTTCACCACGTCGTTTGAATAGGCCGCGTCGCCGAAGCGGAAGCCGAGCGAGCGCGCACCGAACCCGTGGTCCTGCTCGAAGGGGCGAAAATCGATATCGCCCACCATGAGCGGCCCGGAGATCGGCGCCAGATCGACGATCGGCGGATAGCCGGTTCCGGCGCTGGCGGCAAAACAATAGCCGAAGCGCTGCGTCAGAATCGGCAAGGTAAAGGGCGCGGCATAGCCTGGCAGGGCCCTGCCGGTGCGGATATAGAGACCGCGCAGATCGTCGATGCCATGCACCTGATCGGCGTGTTCGTGTGTCCAGATCACGGCGTCGAGCTTGGTCACTTCGGCGTCGAGAAGCTGCTCGCGCAAATCCGGAGCGGTATCGACCAGGACGCTGGTCCTTTCGGATTCGACAAGGATCGAACAGCGCCGACGGCGATTTTTTGCCTCCGTCGGGTCGCAAGCGCCCCAATCGCCGCCGACCCGCGGCACGCCGCCCGAGGTGCCGCAACCGAGAATCGTAACCCGCATCAGCCCATTCCCTCAGGTGGCACCGCCTTGGAAAACAGGCGAAAGAAGTTCTTTGTCGTCACCGCCGCCAGGGTTTCGCGCGATATGCCCTTGATCTCCGCGAGCAGTGCTGCGGTATGGGCAACGAAAGCCGGCTCGTTGCGCTTGCCGCGCATCGGCACCGGTGCCAGATAAGGCGCGTCGGTCTCGACCAGCAGCCGATCCAACGGCAGATCGCGCGCGATGTCGCGAAGCTCGTCCGCCTTCCTGAAGGTCACGATTCCACTCAACGAGATGAAGAAACCCAAGGCCAAGGCCTCCTCGGCTAAGGCGCGGCTCGTGCTGAAGCAGTGAATCACCCCGGCGACGCCCTGGCCGTGAGTTTTGAGCGCGGCAATGGTTTCCGCATCTGCGCCACGGGTATGGACGATCAGCGGCAATCCACTTTCCTTCGCTGCCTCGATATGGAGACGGAAGCTTTCGCCTTGGCTGTCGCGCGGGCTGCGATCGTAGTGGTAGTCGAGCCCCGTTTCGCCGATCCCGACCGCTTTCGGGTGCCGCAAATGGCGGAGCAACTTTGCCACCGTCACCGCTTCCGCCGCAGCTTCGTGCGGATGGGTTCCCACCGAGCACCAGACATTTGGGAAGGTCTCCGCCACCGCCCGCACGCGGTCGAACTGATCGAGCCGGGTCGAAATCGTCAGAATCGCGCCGACGCCCGCGTCCCTCGCGCGCGCCATGACGGCCTCGACCTCGCCCTGGAAATCGGGAAAGTCGAGATGGCAATGGCTGTCGACCAGCGAGATCACGCGCCGGGCCCCTCCGTCTCGCGCAGGCGGGGAAACAGCGGCTCGGGTTTCGGCAACGCCTGTCCGGACGCCAACTCGGCCGTCGGGTCGGCGCCAAGGCGGGCAAAATCCCGCCGCTCCGGAGGTATCGCGAGTTGATCGAGAAGACGTGCGGCCGCCCCCGGCATCACCGGCGATACCAGAATCGCCAAGCGCCTGATCACTTCTGCTAGGACATAGAGGACGGTCTCCATGCGGGCGCGGTCGGTCTTCTTCAGCATCCAAGGCGCCTGCTCGTCGATATAGCGGTTGGCGGCGCTGACGACCTCCCAGATGCGCGTGAGCGCGAGGTGGAATTGCTGGCGATCGACCTCGCCGCGGAGGCTATCCAGCAGGCCGACCGCGCGTGCAATCAGCGCCGCGTCGTCGCTGCCGAAAGGGCCCGGCGTCGGCACCTGACCGGCGCAATTCTGCTGGATCAGCGACAGGGTACGTTGCGCTAGGTTGCCAAAATCGTTGGCGAGATCGGCATTGACCCGCTGCAACATGGCGCGATGGGAAAAATCGCCGTCGTTGCCGAAAGGAACCTCGCGGAGAAGGAAATAGCGCGTCTGGTCGAGCCCGTATCTGTCCACCAGCAGAAACGGGTCGATAATATTGCCGAGCGACTTCGATATCTTCTGGCCCTCGTTGGTCCACCAGCCATGGGCGAAGACGCGCTTCGGCGGCGCGATGCCGGCAGCCATGAGGAAGGCCGGCCAATAGACCGCGTGAAAGCGCAGGATATCCTTCCCCACCATGTGCAGATCGGCTGGCCAGAAGGCTTGGAACAGCGCCGCGTCGGTGTCGGGATAGCCGAGCGCGGTAATGTAATTGGTGAGCGCGTCGAGCCAGACATACATGATGTGATCGGGATCGTTCGGCACCGGCACGCCCCAGCGGAAACTGGTGCGTGAAACCGAGAGATCCTTGAGTCCGCCCTTGACGAAGCTCACCACCTCGTTGCGGCGGCTGTCCGGCAGAATGAAATCCGGGTTGGCCTCGTAGAAGGCAAGGAGCCGCTCCGCCCAGTTCGAGAGGCGAAAGAAATAGCTCGGCTCCTCGACCCACTCGACCGGCGCGCCGGATGGCGCCAGCCGGAGCCCGTCCGCGGTTTTGGTCAGTTCATCCTCACCATAGAAGGCCTCGTCGCGGACCGCGTACCAGCCGCTGTAGGACCCGAGATAGATCTCGTCGTTGTCGGCGAGCTTCTGCCAGATGGCCTGACAGGAGCTGATATGGCGCGCCTCGGTGGTGCGGATGAAATCGTCGTAGGAGAAATTCATCGCCTCGGCGAGGTGACGGAAATTGCCCGACATCTCGTCGGTGAAAGCTTGCGGGTCCTTGCCCGCAGCCTCGGCCGACTTCTCCACCTTCTGGCCATGCTCGTCGGTTCCGGTGAGGAACCGGACATCAAACCCGTCGAGACGCTTGAAGCGGGCCAGCACGTCGCAGGCGAGCGTGGTATAGGCATGCCCGATGTGCGGCCGGTCGTTCACATAATAGATCGGCGTGGTAACGTAATAGGTCTGGCGCGACGCCATCAAAATCTCCGCCGGTACGGGGAAAGCGGGCGGGATTTCCGCCCCGGCCCCTTTTCCCATACTGCGCGCGGCCGATCAAGACGGGAGGTGGCCACGGGCGGCGATGATGCTCTATTCCGCGCCCGCCAGGGCGGCCGGCACATCGGCAGCGCTCGGCGCCATGCGAAGCCCGGTTTCTGCATCAAAAACATGCAGGAATGCCGTCTCCGGCATGATGTCGAGCACGCCGGCGCCGAAGCCGCCGCCACTCAGCTTGACCGTCAGCGCGGTTTCGTCGCTGAGGCGGCCGTGCACCAGGGTTTCGGAGCCGAGCGGCTCGACCAGCTCGACCATGAGCCGCATGCCGTTCGGCATGGGCCGCACATGTTCCGGCCGGATGCCGAGGGTGAGGTGCCGCCCGTCGGAGCCGTCCCGTCGGCCGTCGGCAAACGGAATCACCCGCCCGTCGGCAAGCGTCGCGGCGCTGCCGCCATGGCTCAGCGCCGCCGCCAGGAAATTCATCGCCGGCGCGCCGATGAATCCAGCGACATAGGTATCGGCCGGGCGTTCGAAAATCTCCATCGGGGTCGCGATCTGCGCCACGTGTCCGCGGTTCATCACCACCAGTCGGTCGCCGAGCGTCATCGCCTCAACCTGATCATGCGTGACGTAGAGGCTGGTCACGCCGAGCCGCCTTTGCAGACGCCGGATTTCCGCCCGCATCTGGACGCGAAGCTTGGCATCAAGGTTTGAGAGCGGCTCGTCGAACAGGAACAGCTTCGGCTCGCGGACGATGGCGCGCCCCATGGCAACGCGCTGGCGCTGCCCGCCCGAAAGCTCGCGCGGCCGCCGGCCCAGCAGGCCGGCGAGGTTGAGAAGCGCGGCAGCCTCGTCCACTCGCCTCGCAATCTCGGCCTTCGGCACGCGGCGCACCTTGAGCCCATAGGCCATGTTTTCGAACACGTTCATATGCGGGTAGAGCGCATAGTTCTGGAACACCATGGCGATGTCGCGCTCCGCCGGATCGAGATGCGTGATGTCCCGCCCGTCGAGAACGACGCGGCCCGCGCTCGGCGTCTCGAGGCCGGCGACGAGGCGGAGCAGCGTCGACTTGCCGCAACCCGAGGCCCCGACGATGACCAGCATCTCGCGGTCGGCAATCTTGAGATCGACGCTGGATAGCACTGTTCCCTTGCCGAAGTCCTTGGCCAGGTTCTCAATGACGAGTTGCGTCATTATCGCTCGCTCTCGGTCAGGCCTTTGACGAACCAGCGCTGCATCGCGATCACCACGGCGACCGGTGGCACGATCGACAATACGGCCATGGCCATTACCCGATTCCAGGGCGTCATCATCCCACCCGTGTTGATCAATTGCACGATGCCGATGACAATGGTATCGAGGCCCGGCTCGGTCGCGACCAGAAGCGGCCAGAGATATTGATTCCAGCCGTAAACAAAAAGTATAACGAACAGTGCCGCGACGTTGGCGCTAGAAATCGGGATAAGGATGTCCTTCAGAAAACGGAACGGCCCGGCCCCATCCATGCGCGCCGCCTCGACCAGGGCGTCGGGCACCACCAGAAATACCTGACGGAAAAGCAAGGTCGCGGTGGCCGACGCCATCAACGGCAAGGTTAGGCCGGTAAAAGTATTGATCAGGTGAAAGTCGCTCATCACCGCGTAGGTCGGAATGATTCGGACTTCGACCGGTAGCATCAGCGTGATAAATATCGTCCAAAAGACGGTCATGCGAAAGGGAAAGCGGAAAAACACGACCGCATAGGCCGAAGCCAGCGAGATCACGATCTTGCCGAGCGCGATGGCCAGCGCCATCCCTGCCGAAACCATCAGCAAATGCCAGACCGGCGTGCCGGTTCCGACGCCAGGCGCCCGAAGCACCGAGACGAAGGTGCCGATACGGTGGAAATTCGGCAGCAGCGAAAGATCGCCGCGACTGATGGCCCCCGCCGTCTGGGTCGCGCCGGCAAAAACTAGCCATACCGGAAAGGCGAAGAACAGCACGCCGACGCCAAGCACGGCATGCGCCAGCCAGTCGACGCGCTTGCCCATCAATCCACCGTGCGCCGGCCGAGGAAGCGGAATTGCAGCGCGGTCAGGCCGATCACCGCCACCATCAGCACCACCGACTGCGCCGAGGAGCCGCCGAGATCGAGGTTGAGCACACCGTCGCGGTACGCCTTCACCACCAGCGTTTCGGTCGATTGGCCCGGCCCGCCCTGGGTCAGCGCCATGATGGTGCCGAAGGTATCAAACGCGGCATAGACCAAGTTGGTGATGAACAGGAAAAAGGTCGTCGGCATCAGCAAGGGCAGGATGACGGTGCGGACGCGGCGGAAGCCGTGTGCGCCATCGAGCCGCGCCGCCTCGATCACGCTGCGCGGAATGGATTGCAGGCCGGCGAGGAAAAAGACGAAATCGTAGCTCACCAGGGTCCAGGCGCTGGCGACGGTAACGAGGGCGAAGGCCTGCCCGCCGTTCAGGGTGTAATCCCACGGAATGCCGAGCTCGTTCAGCTTGCGCCCGAGGAGCCCGACGTCCGGGTTCATCACGAAGGCCCAGAGCACCGCCGAAACCGCCGGCGCGACGGCATAGGGCCAGATCAGCAGGGTGCGGTAAATGCCACGCCCCTTGATCTCGCGATCGGCGAAAAGGGCGAGGACCAGGGCGACCATCACCGCGGCCAAGGTCACGAGGGCGCAAAACAGCAACGTCCGAAGCACCGTCGCGAGATAACCGGGATCGGCGAACAGCGCGGCGAAATTGGCGAGCCCGACGAAGTGGGTATGGAGCCCGAAGGCGTCCTGGCGAGTGAGCGCGAAATAAATCGCCTCACCCGCCGGCAGCAGAAAGAACAGAAACGTCAGGACGAGCTGCGGTGCAATCAGAAGCGCAGGCAACAACCGGCCGCGAAAGATCGCCCGTCGCTCCATCGCCCGCGATCCGGCGGCGTCAGTCCGCGACCGACTTCTGGAACGCCCGCAGCACCTTATTGCCGCGCTCGACGACCTTCGCCAGCACATCCTTGGCGCTGGCGTGGCTCTCCATCGCGCGCTCCCATTCCTCCAGGATGATGACCCGTATCTCGGGCATGTTGCCGAGCCGGATGCCACGGGAATTGTTCGTCACGGGGCCCCGGGAAAGCTGCCGAATTGGCACTTCCGTCCCCGGGTTCTTTGCGAAAAAGCCGTCGCGCTTCAACTTGGCGAAGCCGCCGAGGGTGACCGGCACGTAGCCGGTTTGGGCGCTCCAATCGGCATCCTGATCGGGCTTGCCGAGGAAGGCGAGGAACTCCGCCACCGCCTTGTACTCCACCGCGGTACGGTGCGGTGCGGTCATGGTCCAGAAGCTGGCGCCGCCGATGATCGAGTTGATCGGCTTCGCGATCACCGCCGGATCGTAGGGCAAATAGGCATCCGCCCAGCGGAACTTCGCGCTTTTCACCAGGTTGCCGCGCATGCCGGAGGAGCCAAAGGCAATCGCCGCCGCACCGGCGTAAAACACCCGATCGCCGGCGCTGCCGCGACCGGCGTACTTGAAGGTCCCCGACTTGGCCATATCGAGAAGCCGCTGCAGGTTGGCGGCGAAGGGGCTGCTGTCGATCAGCAGCTCGGAGTCAAGGCCCTTGAAGCCGTCATCCTCGGTCGCGTAAGGCACGTTATGGATCGAGGCGAATTGTTCGAAATGCACCCAGGCGGGCCAGGAGGTGGTAACCGCGTAACGGGCGGCATTCTTCGCCTTCAAGGTTTCTGCCGCCTTGACCACCTCGGGCCATGTTGCGGGCGGCGTCTCCGGGTCGAGGCCGGCCTTCTCGAAGGCGTCCTTGTCGTACCACATGACGGCGGTCGAGGAATTGAACGGCAGCGCGGCCATACGCCCGTCTTCCAGACTGTAATAGCCACGGATCGCCGGCACATAATGGGCCGGCGGGATCGCGACGCCGGTTTCCTTCACCAATTGCCAGAGCGGCTTGACCGCCGGCCCCGCGGCGATCATCGAGCCGGTGCCGACGTCGAAGACCTGCGCGATGTGCGGCGCCTGGCCGGCGCGCCACGCGGCGATGGCCGCGGTCAGGGTCTGCGGATAGCCGCCCTTGAAGACGGTGGTGACGGTGGCGGTCTTCTGGCTGGCGTTAAAACGGGCAACCAGCTTGTTCAACTCGTCCGCGAGAGCGCCGGTCATGGCGTGCCAGAGGACGACCGCGGTCCGGCCGCCTTGCGCCAAGGCGATCGTGGGCGACAGCGCGGCCAAGCTGGCGGCGCCGCCAAGGAACGTGCGACGTCTCATCATCTCCGGGGTTCCTGCCTTGTTTGGGACGCGCTATTCTCTATCGCGTCTTTGTGACGCCAGGATAACCGATTTATGGCAGCTTCGCGAAGCCTGTGCGAGACGGGCCGGCAGCGGCCGAACCGTGCCACGGCCGCTCCCGGCCTCAGTCTCGGCGGCTGGTTATCCGGCCCGACCAGGCACCGAGCCGGCCATTGACACCGGCATCGAAAACGCTAGTTTAACCAAGGCCATTTAGTATATTGTTCTTTCTTTCAATGAACTCTATCGAGTCGCTCGAACACCGCAGCATCCATATTTTGCGCGAGGCTTTCGCCTGCGTCGACAACCTCGCCATGCTATGGTCGCTCGGCAAGGATTCGAATGTCATGATCTGGCTCGCACGCAAGGCCTTCTTTGGCCGCGTGCCGTTTCCGGTCATACATCTCGATACCGGCGCCGAATTCCCCGAGACCTACGCTTTCCGCGAGCGCTTCGGTGCCGAATGGGACATCAACCTGCTGGTGGAAACCTGCCCGCCGATCGAGACTATCGATCCCATGCTGCCGCCCGGCGCTCGCTTCGCCGCCCGCAAGACGGCCGGTCTCAAGGCCGCCTTGGCGAAACACCATTTTGGCGGCATCATCGCGGGCATCCGCCGCGACGAACAGGCGACCCGCGCCAAGGAGCGCGTTTTCAGTCCGCGCGGCGACGACGGCCAATGGAACTTTCGCGACCAGCCGCCCGAATTCTGGGACCAGTACAACACCGATTGCCCGCCAGGCGCACATCTGCGCATCCATCCGCTATTGCACTGGAGCGAGGTCGACATCTGGCGCTATATCGAGCGCGAAGGGGTTCCGGTCGTCCCGCTTTATTTCTCGAAACAAGGGAAACGCTTCCGCTCGCTCGGCGAGATCGGCATAACCCTGCCGATCGAAAGCGAGGCGGCGACCATCACCGCCATCATCGCCGAGCTCGAGGTGACCCTGACCGAGGAGCGCGCTGGCCGCACCATGGACCACGAAAGCGAGGATGTCTTCGAGCGCCTCCGCACTGACGGTTATATGTAAAGGCTTGGCCGTCAGCTGTCCCTCTTCGCGCCTCTGCGCGGCCGCGTCCGCTGCTTATTGATTGATCGGAATTCATGAGCCCTTCTCCCTCTCGCGGCAATCTCAGGGTCGTCGTCGTGGGCCACGTCGGTCACGGCAAATCGACCCTTATCGGCCGCTTGTTCCACGATCTCGGGGCGCTTCCGCCCGGCAAGATCGAGGCGATCCAGGCGATGTGCGAGCGTCGCGGCATGCCCTTTGAGTGGGCCTTCCTGCTCGACGCGCTTCAGGCCGAACGCGACCAGCGCATTACCATCGAGACGGCACAGATATGGCTGCGCGACAGGGATCGCGACATCATCTTCATCGATGCGCCGGGCCATAAGGAATTTCTCCGCAACATGGTGACCGGCGCGGCCGGGGCCGACGCGGCCCTGCTGGTGATCGACGCCGGCGCTGGCGTCGAGGAACAGTCACGCCGCCATGGCTATCTCCTCCACTTCCTCGGCCTTCGGCAGGTCGCGGTCGCGGTCACCAAGACGGATCTAGCGGGTTATGACAAGACACGCTTCGCCGAGGTTGCGTCGGTGATCACCAGCCATCTCGCGAATATCGGTCTCGACATCTCGGCCATCGTGCCGGTATCGGCGAGGCAAGGCGAAAATGTCGTGGCCCAGGCGAAGACCATGGGCTGGTACCGCGGCCCGACCCTGATCGAGGCGATCCGCGGCTTCAAGCCCCTGCCCTCGCTCCGCGACCTGCCGCTTCGCCTCGCGATTCAGGACGTCTATAATTTCGACCAACGCCGCATTCTCGTCGGCCGCGTCGAAGCCGGGAGCTTTAACGTCGGCGATCGCCTGCTGTTTTCGCCGGCGAACAGCGAGGCCCGGGTGGTCTCAATCGAAACCTGGCCGCATCCCAGGCCCGATGCGGCCCCGCCGCTGACCGAAGCGGCGGCGGGGCAGAGCGTAGGCATCACGCTCGACCGACCTCTTTTTATCGAGCGCGGCGCCCTCGCGAGCCATCCTGAGCGTGCGCCGCTCGAAACCGAAGTGTTTCGCGCCCGTCTGTTCTGGCTTGGCCGCGAGCCGCTTGCGGCCGGCGCCCGGCTCGACATGAAAATTCTCGCCGCGCGAGCCCATGTCACGCTCGAGGCGATCGAACGAGTGATCGACCCCGGAGAGCTTGATCCGCTGACCGGAAACGCCGTGCCGCGCCATGCCGAGAT
>JAJYTL010000032.1 GCA_021793055.1 Pseudomonadota bacterium | reverse complement strand
CCTTGTCCCAGAAGCTTCTCGGCCAGATGATAGCCGATGAACCCCGCCGTTCCCGTCACCAACACCTTCAAGAATCGCCCCCTTCCCCCTGCCGCCAGCCGAATTGATCATACCAACCAACAACGCCGTGCCTCTCGCCGAGGTTCCAGGTCAGCCGGGCCATCGCCCTTTCCGCGCCGCCCGGCCCCATTGTCGGGATCAGCGCCAAGATGCGCATGCACCTTAGGCCTTCGCTTCGCGATTGAGCCAGTCCTGCAGCATCAAGACGGTCCATAACGGATACTGCATGTTCTGCGCCCCGGAACGGTGGGCCGCCCAGGCAGCCTGAACCGGTTCCGGCCGCAACAGGCCGTGACGCGCGAGCGCCGCCGGAGATAGCAGCGCATCGGCCCAATCCGCAAGAGGTCCGCGCAACCAATGATCAATCGGCACCCCGAAGCCCATCTTGGGGCGCTCGATCAGGCCCCGCGGCACGTAGCGGCCGAGGACTTCCCGCAACAGCCACTTGCCCTTGCCGCCCCGCTCCTTCATGCGGTGCGGCAGCCGGCGGGCAAACTCGACGACCCGGTGGTCGAGAAATGGCACGCGACTTTCCAGGCTTACCGCCATGCTGGCGCGATCGACCTTGGTCAGGATGTCGTCCGGCAGGTAGGTCAGGGTGTCGAGATATTGCATGCGGCTAAAGAAATCGGGAACCCGGTCTTTCAGGCTCTCGTCCCACAGCAACCCCCTCGGCTCGGTGCCGCCGATGACCAATTCGTTCGGCTCTTGCCACTGGCTGACCAAGCGACGATAGATTTCCTCCGGTCGGCTAAGGGTCAGCGACCGCGCGGCCTTGTGCACCTTGTCGCCGAACAGCGCCGGGCGGCGGCGGGCTGGGATGACATGCCCCGCAACGTCCCACACCCCGGTCGGCACGGCCGTCACCGCGTGGCGGATCAAACTGCGGACGGGCGGCGGAACGCGGCGGATCTTGTTCCAAAATTGAACGCCGTAGAAGTAGCGATTATAGCCGCCGAAGTTCTCGTCGCCGCCATCGCCCGAGAGCGTCACCGTGACATGCTGACGCGCGAGCTTCGAGACCAGATAGGTCGGAATCTGCGACGAATCCGCGAAGGGCTCGTCGTACCATTCGGTGAGATGCGGCACCACGCCGAGCGCCTGGTCGGAGGTGACGTAGAGCTCCGTATGATCGGCGCCGAGGTGGCGCGCGACCGCCTTGGCATGCGGCGCTTCGTCATAGCCCGCTTCGTTGAAGCCGATGGCGAAGGTCTTGACGGCGCGGTCGCTTTGCGCCTGCATCAGGGCGACCACGGTCGAGCTGTCGATGCCACCGGAAAGAAAAGCTCCGAGCGGCACGTCCGCCACCATCTGGCGGCGCACGGCGTCCCGAAGCAGCGCATCAAGGGCCTCAGTTGCCTCCTCGTCGTTCATTTCGATCGGCGAGGCATCGACCTCGGCAAAGCTCCAGTACGGAACGATCTCGGGCTCAGCGCCGGGCCGAAGCGTCAGCAGAGCCCCGGGCGCGAGCTTGCGCGCTTCGCGCCAGATGCTGTGCGGCACCGGCACATAGCCAAAACGCATATAGGCGGCGACGGCGTCGCGATCGATGGTCGGCCGCCAGCGCGGATGCGCCCGGAACGCCTTCAATTCCGAGGCGAAGAGAAACGACCCGTCGCTCACGGCCCAATAAAGCGGCTTGATGCCGAGATGATCGCGCGCCAGCATCAGAACCCGCTCCCGCCGATCCCATAGCGCGAAGGCGAACATCCCAATCAGGCGCTGAAGCGCGGCGAGCACACCCCAGGTCTCGACGGCGGCCAGCATCACCTCAGTGTCGGAATGGCCGCGGAAGCGCTGTCCCTTCGCCTCAAGCTCCCCTCGGAGATCGAGGAAGTTGTAGATTTCGCCATTGAAACAAATGACATAGCGGCCGCTGGCTGAGGCCATCGGCTGGTGCCCGGCCGGCGAGAGATCGACGATCGAGAGGCGGCGATGGCCGAACGCGATGCCAGCCGCCTCGTCGATCCAGGTTCCGGCGTCGTCCGGGCCGCGATGCCGGAGCCGATCGGCCATGGCGCGGACGACGGTCTCCATCGCCGGCGCCGAACCGCCATTCCTCCGATCAAGAAATCCAGTTACGCCGCACATAGGGCAAGCCTTAAAGAATCGACAAAATGGCAAAGAAACTCAGGTCACGACCTCGGTCTCGAATTCCTGCCAAGGACGCCGCGATAGGCTTCTTCGTAGCGGGTCACGCAGGCTTTCAACTTGGCTCGGCCGGGCCTACCCATCCGTACACGAATAACCTGTTCCGCAGCCTACCGCGAGTGGACAAGCGATACCGTCTCTGGATTTTAGAGTGCAGCCCGCAATGGCGCGAGCGCCTTCGATACGCGGAAAATCTGTGAATCCACAGGATCGGCGACAATATCAAACCCGAAGGCGCGGCAAAGTTCCACCATGCGGCCGTTGCCGCGCTCGACATAGCCGAATATCTCGCCGATCCCGCGCCGGCCGCCGATTTCCAATATTCGCGCCAGCAGCAGATAACCAAGCCCCCGCCCCTTCCAGTCGCTGCGCACGGCGATGGCGAATTCGGCGCGGCGATTGTCCGGGTCGGCGGCGAACCGCGCCACGCCGAGTGCCGTCCGACCATCGCCCGAAAAGGCGATCATCGCGATCTCGCGATCGTAATCGATTTGCGAAAGCCGCGCCGCCAAGGCATGGGATAATTGCCGCATCGGCGACAGAAACCGCAGCCTGGCATCGTCCGGCGTCATATGCGCGACGATGTCCTGCAGCTCCGGTTCATCTTCTGGACGGACCGGGCGAAGACGGATTTGCGTGCCGTCACGCAGGCGCCCGAAGCTGGCAAGTTCGCTCGGGTAGGGCGAAATCGCGAGCCGTCCGCGATCATCACTCGCGGCCGCGGTTACAGCGATCCTCGCATCGAGCGCGATCACGCCTTTCGAATCGGCGAGCAATGGGTTGATGTCGAGTTCGGCGATCTCGCCATGGCCCGCCGCAAGCTGGCCGATCCGAATCAGAACCTCGGCGATGGCGTCGATATCTGCCGCCGGCTGGCCGCGATAGCCTTGCAATAGCCGCCATACGCGGGTGCGTGCCATCGCCGCTCGCGCCAAGGCGGTGTTGAGCGGCGGCAGCTCCAGGGTGCTGTCGTCCAGGAGCTCGACGGCCGTGCCGCCTTGGCCGAACAGGACCACGGGGCCGAATACCCGATCGCCGCTCAGTCCGACAATCAGTTCCTGCGCCCCGGGGCGGCGCGCCATCTCCTGCACCAGAAAGCCGTCGAGCCGCGCTTCGGGGCGCGCCGCACGGACATGCTCGATCATGGCGCAAGCCGCGTTGCGCACTGCCCCCGCCCCCTCGAGGCCCAGAACGACGCCGCCGACATCGCTCTTATGGGGAAGATCGGGAGACCGTATTTTGAGCGCGACCTGCCCTCCGATCGCTTTCGCGGCTTCCGCGGCCGAATCCGCGTCGGCGGCGAGGCGGCTCGCGATCGCCGGGATGCCGTAGGCACGGAGGACAGCCGTGACCTCCTCCACGTCGAGCCAGCGGCGACCGGCGGCCAGCGCCACCGCGATCGCCTTTTCGGCCGTGGCTACATCCGGTTCGAAGGCGTCCGGCTGCGCCGACGGGGTTTCAAGAAGAAGCATTTGATTCCGGTGGTAACGCACCCGGTGCATAAATCCCCGAACCGCGCCATCCGGCGTGTCGTAGCTAGCGATCCGGGCCTTGGCGAAGAGATCGCGCGCCGGCGCGGCAGACTTCTCGCCGAGCCATGAGGTGAATATGTTGCGGGGCGATCCGACGGCCGCCGCGCGCGCTTCGGCGACCGCGCCGATCACGGCCTCCGCTGCCTCCGTCGGCGCCGCAAGCGCCGTCGGACAGTTCAGCACCAAGAGGGCGTCGACATTCGGATCGCCGAGCAGAGCCGCCAGCGCCCCGGCGTAGCGCGGTCCATGCGCATCACCGATAATGTCGACAGGATTCCCTCGACTCCAGGTCGACGGCAGAGTCGCATCAAGCTTGGCCATGGTCGCATCGGACAAGACGGCGAGCTTGCCGCCGAGGCCGATAAGCGCATCCGTTGCCAGCACGCCCGGGCCTCCGCCATTCGTCAGAACGGCGAGCCGCTCGCCTTGCTGCGGGCTTGTCAACGCAAGTGTTTCCACGGCATCGAACAACTCGGCCAGCGTCTCGACCCTGAGCATCCCGGCGCGCCGGAATGCAGCCTCATAGACGGCATCCGCGCCGGCCAGTGCCCCCGTATGAGAGTGCGCGGCACGCGCCGCCTCGGCGAAGCGCCCCGCCTTCACGGCTAGAACCGGCTTGGTGCGCGCGGCCGCCCGTGCCGCAGACATGAACTTTCGCGCCTGCGTGATGCCCTCAATATAGAGAAGAATGGCGCGGGTTCCGGAATCGGCGGCGAGATAGTCGATGGTGTCGCCGAAATCCACATCGGCCATGTCGCCGAGCGAGACCACGTGCGAGAAGCCGATGCCACGGGGCTCGGCCCAATCGAGCACCGCGGTGATGAGGGCACCGGACTGGCTGACGAAGGCGAGATCGCCCTTCCGCGGCGCGAGATGCGAAAAACTCGCGTCGATGCCGCTCCCGGGAACCATAATGCCGACGCAATTAGGTCCGACCAGGCGGAGGAGATGCGGCTGGGCCGCCTCGAGCACCTCGCGTTGCAGCGCCCGCCCGCGCTCACCAAGCTCGCCGAATCCTGCCGTGATCACCACCGCGCCCCTGGTGCCGCGCGCCCCGAGGTCACGGATGATTCCGGGAACCGTCCTAGGCGGCGTAACGATCACCGCGAGATCGGGCGTACTCGGCAGCGCCTTGACTTCCGGGTAAACGCGGATGTCGTTCAAGCTGTCGTATTTCGGATTGACGAGATAGAGGGGCCCCGGGAATCCCGCGCGCAGCATGTTGCGGAGCGTCACCGCGCCAACGCTGCCCTCGCGCGCGGAGGCGCCGATCAGCGCCACCGACTGCGGCTTGAATACCTTGTCGAGATTACGAACCGACATGGTGGGAGATCCCCCTCCTTGTGCAGCCGCGCAAGCGAACGAAACTCCTTGTCACGGCAGTAGGTGGCGTCGCGGCACAGGCATGGCGCCTATCTCATCAACAAAACATCGCAACGCGTTGCGGTCATGAGAGCCCGCATCGTTATTCCGTCCGCGCCGCGGGAGTCCATGACGATAAGCGACGGATCAAGCCGTTGAACGGATCGGAGAAGAGCGCTGCCGTCCGCCGCGGCTGATTCGACTTGAAACTTCCGCCCCCACGCCGCCGCGAAGCGCTCCGCGGACCGCCGGACGGCTTCCACCCCAACGCCTGCGGTCTCGCCAACAAGAACCACGATCTCCTCATCTCCACCCGCCATCGCAAAACCCGCCCCGAGGGTTCTTTCCCAGTCCGTGCCATTGCTCACGAGGACAAGCACGATGCCGCGGCCAACCGAGCCCCGGCGCCGCAGCAGAATGGGTCTCGCCGGCTCTTCGGCCAGCTGATCCCAAGCGGAACGGGGACGCCATGATCCCGCGAACGGACGCGCGGCGGTCTCGACGATCAGAAGATCGCCTTCAATCCCCGCCATGGCCGATACGGTCGGGAGATCGCGAAGGGTGCCGAACGACCAGGTCAGCCCGCGCCGTGCCGCGACCTCCGCCAATGCCTGCCGCATGGCGCCGCCCAGCGCCGAGGAGAGCTTCTCCAGGTCAGCAGCCGCGAAGCTTTCCGAAGCCCCACGCGACGACAGGCTGATCTGCCGCCCAAATGGCAAGGCGGCGAGACGGAAGAGGTTCTCGTCCTCGAGGAAGACCCCGTGCAGCGCGGCATGCCAACGCGCGGCGAGCGCCGCCGCTTCTTCGACGGCGGGGCGAATGTCGCAAACCGCGTCGCAGGCGACGATCACCCGTCTGACGGTGAGCTCAGCCATTGTTACGCTCGCCCTTGGCATGCTTGCGATGTATCTCGTTCGCTTCGGACGGGCGACCACGTTTGGCGAGAACTGCGAGCCGCGACGCAACGCGCCGATTGAGCGTGCCATTCGGATACTCGCCAGCAAGATTGGGCTCGCCTGCCGGCATGCCAGTCAGCCATTCCAAACCCTGGTCGACGGTCTCGATCGGGATGACGCGAAAGCGCCCAGCCGCGGCGGCGGCGGCGATGTCCTGGCGCAACATCAGGTGCTGCACGTTGGCAGCGGGGACGAGAACGCCCTGCTCGCCAGTGAGCCCACGCGCCTCGCAGACGTCGAAAAATCCCTCGATCTTCTCGTTCACGCCGCCGATCGCCTGAATGCGGCCGAACTGATCGATCGATCCGGTTACGGCGAAGCACTGGCGGATCGGCGTGTCGGACAGGGAAGAAAGCAACGCAAAGAGCTCGGCCGCCGAGGCGCTGTCGCCCTCAACGCCGCCATAGGTCTGCTCGAAGACCAGGCTCGCGGTGAGCGACAAGGAGCCGCGCTGGCCGAAGCGGCCGCCAAGGAACCCGGCCAGGATCAACACCCCTTTGGAATGAATGGGGCCGCCCAGCGCAACCTCGCGCTCGATGTCGATCACCTCTCCCTTGCCGAGACGAACCTGCGCGCTGATCCGGCTTGGATGGCCGAAGCTGACGCGGCCAAGGGTGATGACGGAGAGGCCGTTCACCTGACCGACCCGCTCGCCCTCTGTCTCGATCCGCAGCGTATTTCGACCGATCTCCTCCTGCAGCCGGCGGTAGACGCGATCCGACCGCCGGCGTCGCGCGGCGACCGCCGCCTCGACATCGGCGGCTGCGATCGCGGCATTGCCGTTGCCTGCGGCGACATGATCCGCTTCCTGCAAGAGATCGGTGACGCCGCGGATCTGGGCCGAGAGCTTCGCCGCGTCGCCGCTCAAGCGCGCCGCCTCCTCGATCACGCGAGCCACGGCCGTCCGATCGAGGGGGCGCAACTTCTCGCGCCGCGCCGCCGAAGCGATCAGCTGCGCGTAAAGGCCGATATTTTCCGCGCTGCGATCGATCCGGTCATCGAACTCGGCCGCGATCTTGAACAGCTCGGGGAAATCTGGATCGAGCTCGGAAAGCAGATAGTAGAGCATCGGCGGCCCGATCAGCACCACCTTGACTTCAAGCGGAATGGGTTCCGGATCGAGCGAGACGGTGCTGGCAAGGCTCAAAAGTTGTTCCAGTGAGACGGTACGGATCTCCTCGGCCCGCAAGGCGCGTTTCAAGGATTCCCAGCCGAAATTCGCGGTCAGGAGCCGGCGCGCGTCGAGCACCAGATAGCCGCCGTTCGCCTTGTGCAAGGCGCCGGAGACGACGAGGTTGAAATCCGTCACTAACGCGCCGAACCGGGCCAGGTGCTCGATCCGCCCGACAAGGTTCTGATGGGTCGGGTTATCCTCCTCGACGATCGGCGCCCCTTGGCGCCCCGAGTTATCCACCAGAACATTGACCTGATAGCGGCGAAAGGAGGGCGTGTCGCCGTCCGGGCCGGCTGGCGCTGACGCGCCGACGCCGCCCTCGGCCGGGCGGGGCTCGGTAATGAAGTCGTCGGCGTGCTCCAGGATATCCCGCTCCACCTCCTGAAGATGCGCCACGACCTCGGCGAGATCGGCGAAGGCCGTACGAATCTCCGCCAGTAGATGGCCGACCACGACGGCCGTGGTATCCCGGTTGAGCTGCCGCACGGCCTCCCGGTGCTCGCGCTCCCAGTCCGGAATGCGCCGCACCACCGCCTCCAATTCGCCTTGCAAGGCCTCGATATCCGCCGTGAGGCGCTGGCGCTCCTCCGCCGAAAGGCCTTTAAAGACATCCGGCGGGATCACCTCGCCGTTCCGAATCGGTGCCAAGGCAAGCCCCATGGGGGTGCGCAACAGGCCAATCCCCTTCTCCTCCGCCTTGTGCTGAAGGGCCCCGAAGGCCTCCTCGTGGCGATGCTTAAACTGCTGCTCGATAACCTCGCGCCGGGCCCGATATTCCTCGCGTTCGAAAGCCGCTGGTAGGCCGACACGGAGATCGGCGACCAGGCGCTTCATGGCATCGCGGAGCGGAATGGCGCGGCCAGTAGGCAATTTCAGACATCGCGGCCGGCGCGCGTCGGCGAAATTGTTGACGTAGCACCAATCCGGCGGTGCCGGCTCGGTCGCCGCTTGCCGCTCCAATAACTCCTGGATCAGCGTGTGTTTGCCGGCGCCGCTGGGGCCGAAAGCGAAAACATTAAAGCCCCGACGGCGCATGGCAATGCCAAGCCGGATCGCGTCGACGGCGCGCCCCTGACCAACGAGGCTCCCGACCTCCGTCAGCTCGTCGGTAGTACTAAAGCCGAGTTGGCTGGGATCGCAACAGTGGCGCATGATACTTGCGGGCAACGGCTCGCCCGCAACCCACCCGCGCTTCTCCGCCACCGGCGAATCGGCAGAGACCGGCGGCACGGCGGAAAATAGTTCTCGATCTGCTGTCACAGGAAGCACCTCGGCAAAAAAACGTCGCAAAAATGATCTCCTGTCTTGCATCCTGCCGCCTTGAGTTAAGTCAACAATCGCGCGGCGAATGCGACGAGCGCTGGCGTGATCGAACCGAACCATCCACTCCGTGACGCCGCGCAAACGCGCTCGGAACGCCCTCGGCAGAATCCTATCCGGCGCGGCAATGTGCTTTTTATACTTCAAGAAGAAATCGCGTTTATATATATGTTTAATTATCTTGTCTTATATCATTTCGAGATTTAGGGTCGGGCGGTTGAACGGCCTGCCGACCGCCGGACGCCGTCGCCCGTGCCGCTGCCGGCCGCGCGATCTCGTTGCAATGCGACACGGCCGGGCTCGGGCATCGCTCATGATCAAGAACCGCGCAGGCATTCGCCTCCCGCCCGCTTGACCTACCTCAAGGCAGCCTGTCATCGCCAAACTTCAATATTGCGCTAATGTTCGCGCCGAATGCCGCGCCGTTGCGGCACATTACCGGAGGTTGACTGGATGTCTGGAATTCAAACGGCCGGCGCGCCGGGCTATGACGCCGTCGCAAAGCTATTGCACTGGCTAATCGTCGCGCTCTTGGTGGCGCAGTTCCTCATCGCCTGGACGATGCCAGACATTCGCCGCGGTACCAAGCCGGAAGGCCTGATCAGCCTCCATCTATCCGTCGGGCTGCTGATCCTTTTCATAGTCGTTATTAAGACCCTGTGGCAACTTAGCCATCCCGTCCCGCTGCTCGACGACGGCCAGCCCGATTGGCAGCACCGCGCGGCAAAGGCGACGCATGGCCTGCTTTACGTTCTCCTGTTCCTCCTGCCGCTAATGGGTTGGGCCAATGCTTCTTCACGGGGCTGGGTCATGCATTTCTTTAGCCTCTTCACCCTGCCGGCCCTGATGTCGTCCGGATCGGCCTTCGGCCATGAGCTCGGCGACATCCATATCCTCACGTCCTACGCGCTTCTCGCCCTGATCGGGCTGCACGTCCTGGCCGCCCTCTATCACCAGTTCTGGCTCCGCGACGGGATACTCGCCCGAATGCTACCCGGCCGCGATTGAAGCGCCTGGTGGCGGGCCGCGGGAAGCGGAAGAATGTCGCCCGACACGCCTAGCAGCTCGCCATCCGGCCTGTCCGAGTCCGAGGCGGCGGCGCGGCTCAAGCACGAGGGCTACAACGAACTCCCGCAGCAGCGCCGCCGCACCCTTTTCCACATCGCGCTCGAAGTTCTGCGCGAGCCGATGTTTCAACTCTTGGTCGCCGCCGGACTGATTTACCTGACGCTAGGCGATCGGGGCGAAGCTTCGATGCTCCTCGGTTTCGTGGCCATCACGGTGACGATTTCGATCGCACAGGAACGCCGCACCGAAACCGTTCTGGAGGCGCTTCGCGACCTGACCAGCCCGCGAGCCTTGGTCATCCGCGACGGTCGACGCAAACGCATCGCCGGTCGTGAAGTCGTGCGTGGCGATCTTTTGATTCTTGCGGAAGGCGATCGCATTCACGCCGACGCCGTTCTCCTCTCCGCCAATCAACTGCAAACCGACGAATCCCTCCTGACCGGCGAATCCGCGCCGGTGCGCAAGCGCGAACGCGCCGGCGCGCCGGTCGCCGCGCGGCCGGGCGGCGACGATCTGCCCTTGGTCTTCGCCGGCACGCTGGTGGTGCGCGGCCAGGGCACCGCCGAAGTCGTCGTCACCGGCGAAAGGAGCGAGATCGGCAAGATCGGCAAGAGCCTTGGCGCGATCGAAAGCGAACCGACCCCGCTCCATGCCGAGACCCGGCGCCTAGTGCGCCTCTTCGCCACGATCGGAGTGAGCCTCAGCCTTGTCGTCGTGTTTCTCTATGGCCTTACCCGCGGCGCATGGCTCGATGGCGTTCTTGCCGGCATCACGCTCGCGATGGCCATGCTGCCGGAGGAATTTCCCCTCATCCTTACCGTCTTCATGGTGATGGGCGCTTGGCGCATCTCGCGCGAGCGCGTGCTGACCCGCCGCTCCGCCACGATCGAGACGCTTGGTGCCGCCACCGTACTCTGTACCGACAAGACCGGGACGCTCACCGAAAACCGTATGGCGGTGGCGGAGATTAATGTCGACGGCGCGATCTGGACGGCCGCCGAGCGCACTTTGGCCGAGCCGTTCCACGCCCTCCTCGAATACGGCATTCTCGCCAGCGAGCGCGATCCCTTCGATCCGATGGAAAAGGCCTTTCATGCGCTCGGCCAGCGCTTTTTGATCGGTACCGAGCATCTTCACCACACCTGGGTTCTGGCCCATGAATACGGCCTTAGCCCCGACATGCTGGCAATGTCCCATGTCTGGAAGGCAATCGATCGGCCGCATTACATCATCGCCGCCAAGGGTGCGCCGGAGGCCATCGCGGACCTCTGCCATATGCCCCTCGACCGCCTTCAAGCATTGCGAAGCGCCGCCGATCAGATGGCCTCGCGCGGCATGCGCGTGCTCGGCGTCGCCAGTGCCGCCTACGAGGGCGACGCATGGCCCGGCTCACAGCACGATTTCGACTTTCGCTTCCTGGGTCTCGCCGGTCTCGTCGACCCGCTACGCGCGACGGTTCCGGCCGCCGTGGCCGAATGCCAAAGCGCCGGAGTCAATCTGGTCATGATCACCGGCGACCATCCCGCGACGGCCCGCGCCGTCGCGATCGAGGCCGGCCTCAGGGACTCAGGTAACGTCCTCACCGGCGACGATCTCGCGCAATTGAGCGACGCGGAGCTCCAGACTCGGATCGCCGATACCACGGTCTTCGCCCGCATCATGCCGGAGCAAAAGCTCCGCATCGTCGATGGCTACAAGGCCAGGGGCGAAATCGTCGCCATGACGGGAGACGGCGTCAACGATGCGCCCTCGCTCAAGGCCGCCCATATCGGCATCGCCATGGGCGAGCGCGGCACCGACGTGGCCCGCGAGGCGGCCTCGTTGGTACTGCTCGACGACGATTTCGGCTCGATCGTCAAAGCCGTGCGGCTTGGACGGCGCATCTTCGACAATCTGCGCAAGGCGATGGCCTTTATCGTCGCGGTCCATATCCCGATCGCCGGCCTCTCGCTGCTGCCGCTCCTCCTCGGTCTTCCGCTCATATTCACGCCGGTCCATATCGCGTTCCTGCAGCTGGTCATCGACCCGGTCTGCGCGATCGTTTTCGAGGCCGAGCCCGAGGAAGAGAATGTCATGCGACGCCCGCCGCGCCACCGCGCGACGCCGCTCTTTACCGCCGCCCTCATGGCCTGGAGCACGGCACAGGGTCTCTGCGTCTTGCTATCGGTTGGCGCCTTCTATCTCACCACGCTTCATCTCGGCTTCGGTGAAGCCGTTTCCCGCGCTGCCGCTTTCGTCGCTCTGGTGGCCTGCGATTTCGGCCTCGTCCTCGTCAACCGCACCTCGACGGCATCGCTTGCGGCGACATTGCGGCGGCCCAATCGCGCCTTTTGGCAGATTCTCGCGACGGCGACAGTACTTCTCGCCGTCGCCTTTGCGGTTCCCGCGTTGCGCGCGATCTTCCGGTTTGCGCTGCCGCCGCTCCCCATTCTCGCGGCGGCCATAGCGCTCGGAATCGCGGTGATTCTGGTCCTGGAATCGATCAAGGCGGTGGCGGATACCGCCCGCCGCCAACACGCCGCGTGAGGATCGCCCCTAGGGCATCGTCTTCTTGATGGCGGCCTCGGCAGCCTCGGGCCGCAGCTTGTTGAATCCGGCGATGCGCAAGGCCATTTGCTCATACAGCGGCACGCTCTGACCATTCCGGATCTTGCGCAGGAAGTATTTCTCGAAGGCGACCTTGGCCAGCCGAGCCCAACGTCCCTCGCCCGCCCAGTTGACGTTGCGCGGCGGAATTTGCGGCAAGGCCACGAAGGCAACGCCGTTGTCGCCGAAATCGGCCAGACAGATCGCGTTCCAACTCGCTTCCATCGCCGGCGCCTTGCCGTCGACAAGAGACCGGATATTGCGCGCCGTCGCCGTCGTCATCGATTCGATCATGAACCCGGTCTTCGGCACGCCCGTCGGAACCGGCGTCGGCTCGGGCGGCGGAATGGCGATGCAGACGCCGATAGCGAAGATATTGGGATACTTGGCATTCCGCTGCTTGCGGTCGACGGTGACGAAGCCGCGCGGATTGACCAGCCCTTCGAGGCCCATCACCGCCTTGATGCCGCGAAAGCTCGGCATCATCATGGCGAACTTGAACGGCACTTCGTAGCTCTTCTTGTCCTTGCCTTCGTCGTCGACCTCGGTGACACGAAGACGATCCGCCTCGATGCCGGTGGTCTTGGCATTCGTGATCCAGCGGATGTGGCGTTTGCGGAGCTCGGATTCGAGAAGGCCCTTGGTATCCCCGACGCCGCCAAGCCCGAGATGGCCAATATAAGGCTCCGAGGTCACAAAGGTCATCGGGACCCGGTCGCGGATCTTGCGCCGGCGCAACTCGTAATCGGCGATCATAGCGAATTCGTAAGCGGGGCCGAAACACGAGACGCCCTGCACGGTACCGACCACGAGCGGACCGGGATCGCGGCAAAAAGCTTCCCATGCCGCTGCCGTCTCGGTCGCGTGGGTGGTGGTGCAGATCGAGTGGGTATGGCCGGCGGGACCAAGCCCAGGCACCTCGTCGAAGGCGAGTTCGGGTCCGGTCGCGATGACCAGATAGTCGTAGGCGACGCTCTGGCCGTCGACGAGCTCGACGCGGTTCTCGGCAGGATGGACGCGCGCCGCCGCCACCGCCACGAGATCGATGCCCTTGCGCTTGAGCACCGGCTCGAGCGGGACCTGAATCTCCTCCGGCTTGCGCCAGTTCACCGCCACCCAGGGATTTGAACGCGTGAACTGAAACGTCTCCGTGTTGGAGACGACGGTCACCCGATGAGCCGCGCCGAGCTTTTCGCGCGCTTCGAACGCCATCGGCACGCCGCCAAGGCCGGCGCCCAAGACCACGACATGAACCATGCGTCTCCTCCTCCGTCACTCGAACCTCGCTTTCCCGATCTTCGAAGAAAGCGGCTCCAGTGCCTTGATTCAGGTCAATGGTCGCGCCGCGGCGGGACGCCGCGCACCGATGGAAGATCTACTCGAACGCGCAACCGGTCTTCGCCCCGAGCTTCTTGAAGATCCAAGCGGCCGGGCAGAATCCGGTGAACGAGGCCTGCAGCATGTTGGCCCCGATGAAGGCGGTGAACCACAGCCAGTAAATGCTGTGCACTTGACTCAGCACCAGGCTGACCAGGATGAGCGTGCCGGCAAAAGCGAAAACCAGGCGGTCGACAGACATGACATTCTCCTTTTCCACGCAGAGGCCAAGCGGCCGGATTTAATGGTTCCCCGACGTCGGCTTCTTGGGGGCGCAATAGAGCCGATGCAGGACTTCGATGACTTCGCGCGGCCCGTTCGCCGCCAGTGCGTAATAGATCGATTGCCCCTCGCGGCGCGTCCGCACCAGCTTCTGGGCCCGAAGCTTCGCCAGATGTTGGCTTAGAGCCGACTGCCGCAGCCCAACGAGTTCTTCAAGCTCGCCGACCGATTTCTCGCCTTCAATCAGATGGCAAAGCATCATCAGCCGCCGCTCGTTACTCATCGCCTTGAGCAGCGCGGCAACGCGACCAGCCTGCGGTTCGAGGTCCGACATATTCATATCTTATATTTAGCATCGTCTAATGTATTTGCAAGCGCCAATGCCCGAGCCAACCCGCGCCGGCGGTCGGAACCGTTGACGCAGATCAATGTTTCCGGTCCCGAAGCGCCGATGCTGTATTTGAAGCGGCCATTGCATCGAATTCGGCGTTGACGCCAAGGCACAGGAGATGGGCGATGAGCGACGATCTGGAGTTGCAGCAGCGGGTGATGGACGAGCTCGATTTCGAGCCCAGCATCAACGCCGCCCATATCGGCGTGAGCGTTCGGGACGGCGTCGTGACGCTGTCTGGCCATGTCGCGAGCTTCGTCGAGAAGTTCGCGGCGGAACGCGCCGCCCGGCGCGTCAAGGGCATCAAGGCCGTGGCGCAGGAACTCGACGTGCATCTGCCGACCGACCGCAAGACCGGCGACGACGAAATCGCTGCCCGCGCGATCAATATCCTGAATTGGGATACGGTCGTGCCCCGGGAACGCGTCACGATCAAGGTCGAGCACGGCATCGTCACCTTGGGCGGCGAGGTCGACTGGAACTATCAGCGCACCGAGGCCGAGTACGACATGCGCAAGCTCACCGGCGTCAAGGCCGTCATCAACAACATTCTGGTCAAGCCAAACGTCCGCACCGAGGACGTCCGTGCCAAAATCCGCGCCGCGCTGGAGCGCACCGCCGAGGTCGAGGCCAACAACGTCACCGTAACCGTCTCGGGTAGCACGGTCACCCTTGCCGGCAAGGTCAATGCCTGGACCGAGCGCGAGGCCGTAGAGCGCGCCGCCTGGTCGGCGCCGGGCGTAACGCAGGTCGTGGATCGCATCGAACTTGCCCGACCCTGACGCGCCGCGGTGCGCCGCCGCTCCGCCTCAGGAGCGGCCTCTCAGGAGTTCATCGCCTCAGGGGCTCATCAAGAGGGGCAGAAAGCTTTCCTGGATCAAACGGGCCGAAGTTCCTGGCACAACCCAGTTCAATATCTCGCCACGGCGAAAGGCGCCCATGACGATGCCATCGGCGTGGCTCGCCCGTGCCTCGTCCAACAGCACGGCGGCAGTCTTCCGGCCGTCCGCAGAGGCGGAGCGGAACGCCGCCTTGGGAGCGATGGGAGAAAGCGCCGCCCGCGCCGGCGCGATCGCCGCCTCCCCTTGCCCGATGAGAACCGTGTCGACCTGATCGGCCTGTCGGAGAAACGGCGCAAAGGCCTCGACGGCGCGGCGAAGCGGCGGCACGTCCTCCCAACCGACCAACAGGCGGCGGGCAAAATCGCCTTTCCAGCTCGGCGGGACCATGATCACCGGGTGGCGCGTCCGCAGGAGCGCCGCGCGCAGGGCGTCGCGATGGCCGAGTGGCTGGGTATGGGGCGACGCCAGAATGACCAGGCTCGCCTTGCTGCGATGGTGCCGAAGCTCGCGCCATTCATCGCCACGGGCGACCTGAAGCCGTGTCGTCGCGCCGAAATCCAAGGCCCAGTCTGCCGTCAGCTTCCGCAGCGCCTCGGTTTCCGCCCGCTCGCGCTCGGCCATATGCTCGACTTCATATTCGGTGAGCGTCTCCTGGGACGGCAGGATGATCGCTCCTGGCCCGACCTCAACATGGCAAACGTGAACAGGCTGCGCCAGCGTGCGGCCGACTTGACTGGCGACCCGCAGGCATTCCTCGGCGCCGATCGTCGAGGTAAGCATGACAAGGATATACGGAGCTTCCATTTCCACTTAACTGTAGCCGCCGCAATCGATGCGCACAAGAAGGGTGTGCCCGCAACTTGCCGCCGCCCGCTCCCCGGCAAGGAAAGGGCCGCCGGATGACCCCGGCGGCCCCAGATAGCCGTCTTAAGCGAGCCTAAGAGCAGCCCGGCGGTCAGTCGGCCATGATTGGCCCAAATAGGACCCACCGCGTGCCGTTGAACTTGCCCAGCTGCAGCTGATCCAGCGGGTAGAAATCCGTAGGGCTGGTGTTGACGGTGATTCCAGGCAGCAGCATCGGAGCCCGGAAATGGTGCAGGTTCGCCGCCTGCTTCATCACGTTGGCCCGGGTCAGATCGTTGCCGCACTGCTTCAGCACCTGAACCATGGTCGCTCCGACCGTATAGCCGAAGGCATTAAACCCATCGGTCACGTCACCATGCGGATAGTACTTGTGCATCCACGCGATCCAGGCCTTGTAGTCCGGCGTGTTATGCCACTTCGGGTCCGTCGGATCCATCTCGTAGAACGACGAGATGATCCCGTTCGAAGCCTTGAACCCCGCCGGCTTAATGACGCCGCCCACCGAGTTCGAGACGTTGTTCAAGAACTGCGTCGGATGCCAGCCGATATCGTAGGCCTTCTTGATCGCCTTGGCGGCAAAGCTCGGAATCGTGACGTTGAAGAACACATTCGCGCCCGAGGCCTTGAGGGCGATGATCTGCGAGTCCACGGTCGGATCGCTGGTCTCGTAGCTCTCTTCCTTAATGATCATGGTCTTCGCCTTGTCGCCGAGACCGTCGACCATGCCCTTCAGGTAATCCTTACCGTAGTCATCGTCCTGGTAGAGGATGCCGATCTTCGCGTTCGGTATGTTCTTCAGAATGTAATGCGCGTAAATCCGACCTTCCTGCTGGTAGCTCGGCTGAAAGCCCATGGTCCAGGGGAAATGCTTAGGATCGCCCCACTTGGTGGCGCCGGTCGCGAGAAAGAGCTGCGGCACCTTGTGGTCGTTGAGGTACTGGTGCACTGCCGTGTTGGTCGGCGTTCCGAGAGAGCCGAACATCAGGAGGACATGATCCTCCTCCACCAGCTTCCTGGTCTGCTCCACCGTCCGCGGCGGACTATAGCCGTCGTCGAGCGAGATCAGTTTGATCTTGCGCCCGTTGACG
>JAJYTL010000412.1 GCA_021793055.1 Pseudomonadota bacterium | reverse complement strand
CTGCGATGCGAGCCGCACAGGTGGAACGCCTCCTGCATATGTCCGCGCTGGGAACGCGAAACCGCGCTGTCTCGCAATATCACCGCAGCAAGTGGGAAGCCGAGCAACTGGTGCGGTCTATGCCTTCCGTTCACGCTACCATTTTACGGCCTTCTTTGATTTTCGGCGGACGGGCGCCGTTTTTCGACCTGTTGCAAAGTCTCTCTAAGCTGCCCCGCGTACCCATCCCTGGAGACGGTCAGACCCTGTTTCAGCCGGTGGCGCGCCAGGACATCGCGCTCGCGCTTTCGGTGGTGCTAATCGGCCTTCTCGTCATGGTGACGCGGCGGAACGCGGTGAGCCAGGTGGTCGGATTCCTTTCCATCGACAACGGTATCAGCCTCGCCGCGACGGGGGCCAAGGGCATGCCTCTCGTGGTCGAGATCAGCGTCGCCTTCTCGATCCTGGTCGCCTTCATCGTGATCGGTATCTTCCTGTTCCGCATCCGCGAGCGCTTCGACACCGTCGATCTCGGGGCACTGGACCGTTTCCGGGGAGACCAGCAGTGATCGGGCTACTCGGCATCCTTGTCGTGCCGCTCGCGGCGGCGGCGCTGCTCGCGACCCAGGCCAACTATCGGCGGTCGGCCCGCATCAATGTCGCAGCCAGCGGACTGGCTTTTCTCGGCGCCCTGATGTTGTTGCTTCACCGGCCGACGCCCGGATCTTTCTTGCTGGTCGACGATCTCAACATCGTCTTCATTCTGCTCTCGACCTTCGTCGGGTTTACCACCAGTATTTTCAGCGCCAGTTATATTGGCCACGAGTTGGAGATCGGGCGGCTCACGCCGCGCTACCTGCGATTTTACCATGCCATGTTCCAACTCATGATGTTCGGCATGAACCTCTCGCTGTCGGCCAACAACATCGGCTTGATGTGGGTGGCGCTCGAACTCGCCACCTTGAGCACGGTAATGATGGTTGGCATCTATCGCACCCATGAGGCCATCGAGGCCGCGTGGAAATATTTCATTTTGGCGAGCGTCGGCATTGCGCTCGCGCTATTCGGCACCATTCTCGTCTATCTCGCGGCCCAGCCGGTGATCGGCACCGGCTTGAATGCGATGTCGTGGACCATCCTGGTCACCGAGGCGAAGCACTTCGACCCGGCCCTTCTCAACGTCGCTTTTGTATTCCTTTTGTTGGGCTACGGCACCAAGGTCGGGCTCGCGCCGATGCATGCTTGGCTGCCCGACGCCCATGCCGAGGGTCCGACGCCGATCTCCGCCGTGCTGTCCGGCCTGCTCCTCAACGTCGCGCTTTACGCGCTTCTGCGCTTCAAGGTCCTGCTCTCCGCCGATCCGGGCGCCATCGCGCCCGGGCCGCTGATGGTCGGCCTTGGGCTGCTGTCTTTGATCTTCGCCGGCTTCATGCTTTACCGGCGCCGTGACATTAAGCGGCTGTTCGCTTATTCCTCGATCGAACATATGGGGATCATGGTCTTTGCCTTCGGCATGGGCGGCCCGCTGGGAAATTTCGCCGGGCTTTTGCAAATGGCGATGCACAGCCTGACCAAGTCGGCGATTTTCTTTTCCGTCGGCCATGTCTCCCAGGTCAAGGGCACCCAGCGCATGGCCGAGATGGGCGGCCTGACCGAAAGCCACCCCCTGCTTGGCTGGAGCTTGGTTGCCGGCACGCTCGCGATCGGCGGCTTGCCGCCATTCGGCGTCTTCACCAGCGAGTTTCTTGTGGTGAGCTCGACCTTCGCCCGCCAGCCGATTTTGGCGGCGCTGCTGGTCTTTGGCCTGCTGCTCTCCTTCGGCGCATTGCTTCTCCGGATCACGGAGGTCGCGTTCGGCCCGGTGCGCGGCCCGGCAGAACCGGCCAAGGCGTCCTTTGTCCCGATTTACGCCCATCTCGCCCTGGTCCTGATGGCGGGATTCTGGCTCCCCGGCCCCCTGGTGCTGTGGTTCCATCACGTGGCGGCGGTGCTCGGATGAGCGGAATCGAGCAAACGACGGCACGGCTCGCCGCCGGCGAAATCACCCTTCTCGGCCTGTGGGGCGAACCCGGCCGCGTACATCTGGCCTGGCTCGACGGCGGGCGTTTGCGTCACCTGACGCAGGATTGCCCGGAGGGGCGCTATCCCTCGATCGGCCGGCTTCATGCGCCTGCCGTTCGCCTTGAGCGCGCGGCGCGAGATCTCTATGGCCTGACTCCCGAGGGCCTTCCCGATACTCGCCCCTGGCTCGACCACGGCGCGAAGCCGACCGATTATCGCTTCCTTCCAGTCGAAGGCGAGAACCTGCACCAAGTTCCGGTCGGGCCGGTCCATGCCGGCGTCATCGAGCCCGGGCATTTCCGCTTTACCTGCGACGGCGAAACCGTGGTCCGCCTCGAGGCCCGGCTTGGTTATACCCATAAGGGAATCGAAGCCCTAATGACCGGCGCGCCGATCGCGAGCGCGGCGAAGCTTGCCGGCCGCGTCTCGGGCGACAGCACAGTCGCCTATGCCATCGCTTTCGCGCAAGCCGTCGAGTCGGCGCTCAAATTCGAGCCGCCTGTCCGTGCCATTTGGCTCAGGGCGCTGATGGCGGAAATGGAACGGCTCGCCAACCATCTCGGCGACGTCGGCGCGATCTGCAATGACGCCGCCTTTAGTCTTATGCTGGCCCATTGCGCCATGTTGCGCGAGCGCGTTCTTCGCGTCACCCAACAGTGCTTTGGCCATCGGCTTATGATGGACCGGATCGTTCCCGGCGGCCTCGACGTCGATCTTTCGCGCAAGGGCGCCGAAATCATCCGAGACCTGGCAGACG
>JAJYTL010000031.1 GCA_021793055.1 Pseudomonadota bacterium | reverse complement strand
TGAAAGTGCGATGGGCAAGCTCAACCGATCCGAGAGCGTCGCAGCCTACCGCGCCCTGCAGAGTCGGATCACCTTGGCTGGTCATACGCAAGGCAAACATCGTGTTGCACTCAGACAGGAGGCCGGGTGCGAGATCGGATGGGCGTTGGCTAACCACGCACAGCGATACGCCATATTTGCGCCCCTCCTTGGCGATGCGGGACAGGGCGCGCTTCGTCGGTTCGAACCCGAGCCGCTCGTCGCGCGGTATGTAGCGGTGAGCTTCCTCGCAGATGATCGCGATCGGGAACGGCGTTTCGCTGCATACGGCAAACTGGAACGTCAAACGGGAAATCACGGAGACCATCACATTCAGCACCTCGGAAGGCACTTCCGAAATGTCGAGGATTGTGATGGGCTTTCCGTTGACCGGTATCCGGTATAGCTGGCATAGGATGTCCGCCATCTCGTCGCGAATGACAACCTTACTGGCAAAAGCAAAAGCATACCGAGGATCGTTCTGAAGGGAGGTGATCCGACTCTGCAGGGCGCGGTAGGCTGCGACGCTCTCGGATCGGTTGAGCTTGCCCATCGCACTTTCAAGATAACTAAGGACATCGGACATGCGGTACGGCGCCGGTGTGTCGACCGTGCCGATGCCATTGAGTTCGCTACGGCCGAAAAACGGCTCCTTGGCGCGCAGAATTGCCTCGCTCAGGATCCTTTTCTGTTCGTCTTCGTGGGGGCCCGCTGCGATCACGATTTCAGCGATCTCTTCGAAGTCGAAGAGCCAATAGGGGAGGTATAGCCCGTTGTTCGGGCTCAGCACCAGCGCACTTTCACCGAAGGCCCGTGAATACTCGCTGTGAGGATCCAGCACAATGACATGGGCGTTGGAATTTTGGGCAATGATCGATCCCAAGATAGTCACGACCGCGCATGACTTTCCTGAACCGGTAGTGCCAACGATACTGAAGTGCTTTCCCAAAAGATCGTCGGCCAGGACGTAGGCCGGAACAGCGTCGCCAGGATGAACGGTTCCAATCCGAACAGCATCCAGATGGGAAGGGGCATAGACCCGTGCCAAATCCTCTTCAGAGGTACAATAGATGGCATCACCCAACACCGGGAATGCCGACACCCCACGGCGAAACCGTACGCTCCCTTCGTCTTCAAAAGAGACCATCTCGCCGACAAGATCAATCTCAAAAATCTTCATGTCATCCGCGGAGTCGCGACCGGGCAGCGGCACTTGCGAGCCGGTGATCATACCGTAAACCGTCGTGGTCGCGACGTAGAGCTTGATCAAGCTGCCGATCGTCAAAGGTGTTTGCGAGCCGAGTGCATCCCATTCAACTTCAATCAGCGCGATAATACGTGAAGCCGACACCGCGACCACGCGTCCGATACGGAGGTCTTGGCTGCGAGCGTTATCAAGTGCATCCATGGCTCGTCTGTCCTTAAAGGGAATCGATAGTCAGCCGGCGGTAGGCTCACTTGTCGGTCGATCTTCAAGGGAATTGCCTGATGTCGCGGGAAGAACCGGCAGATCGATGCGGTTCGCTACCATAGCGCCGCCTCGTATCCGGTTGCCCGGCAGGCGCATCTCCGCCGTTGTCCCGACCCCGACTTCACTGTGGAGAGCGATGTCTCCGCCGTGCAGCCTGGCGAGAGCTCTAGCGATCGGCAAGCCTAGTCCGGTCCCTTGATTTTCCCGGGTCATGTGATCTTCGATCTGCTCAAACGGCTCTAACACGATAGGAATTTGCTCAGCCGGAATACCACTTCCCGTATCGGCGAACGAGATCACCAGATCACTATTTTTACTTCTGCGAGACGCCACTGCGATCTGGCCACCTTCCGGTGTGAATTTGACTCCGTTTGACAGAAAATTGATGAAGACCCGTTTAAGCTTGGCGGGATCCGCCCATACTGATTCCTGGACCGCTTCGGGCTCATAAAGAAATTTGATCGATTTTTTTTCGGCGAGTGGCTGAATTGCCCGGATCGAACCGGATATAAGCTCACGAATAGAAACGACTTCTTCCTCAAGTTCCATTTTTCCCGCGTCGATCCGCGCCAGATCGAGGACCTCATTGATAATCGCGAGCAGGTGGTGGCTCGCCTCAAGGATGAAGTCGGCGTATTCGGGAGACGACGCACCAATCTTCAATTTTATCATCTCCGAAAATCCGATGATTGCATTGAGAGGGGTGCGCAATTCGTGACTCATATTGGCCAGAAAAGTGATCTTGGCACGATCGGCCTTCTGCGCCCGCAACATCGCCTCCCGCGCCATTGATTCCGCCGATTCGGCGCGCTGCTTCTCGATCAGCGCAAGCTCCGTGTGCTGCCGCTCGAGCAAAGCCTTAAGCTGGGAACAATAGGTTTCGAGAGCCAAACCGGACATCGATGAACCGCTGCTTTTGCTTCGCGCGCTGTGATAAGATTTATCGCATATTCATGGTCTCGAAATAGCAGCGCTAGAATGCGGGAAACCAATGTCGAGGTTTCCATACATTCGTTAACAAACTGCTTCATCGAGCCGCCACAAGATGAGCAATGTTCTTATTATGAAGTCGATCAGAAACATGAATTTTTGGTGCGTCAGAACGGGCACCTTGGCCCCATTGACGCCGTGTGGCAGGAAAATGTGCTTCGACGTATCCGCCCCAATTTGGCAAATCTGAGCTACCGACGGTCTCTTTTGCCTGAGATCCCTAACGACCTCGTTCTGGCACATTGATGCCGTCGGGGACGTAAGCATCGGTCATGGGCTTTCACAGGTGGGGAGGCTTCCTACCTCGGGCTTTTGAGCGGGTCGGTATTGTCCTTGGAGATCCCGACGAGATCTCTGATATTTTCGATGCCGAAGGCATCCCGCGCTGGTGCGGCGGTGCTTGAAAGGTGTGCTCTGGTCGCCCCCACTTCGCCGCTCCCTGTCGCGGGGCATCTCGACATCATCTGCTAATAAAACATCGAGCAGCTACGCACCCCAGACTTTGGACTCATATCGGCACAGACGCACGTCTCGACCTATCCCCAGCCTGAACGCCGCAGCTTGCGGCCATGGTCAATTTGATCGAGGTCTCGGTAAGGCGCAGAAACGACTTCCAGTCGGCGGCTTAATTGGCGATAGACCGCAGCTGCGCCCGCATCCTTTTCGCACGGGCCTGCGCGGGGCTCGGGCATTCTGCGCCGCGATTCATCCAGGGATGTTATTGGGCACGGAAAAGTGGCCCCAGCTTGACTGCCAGCGCCGGCGCGACATCGCGGGCCTGTCAGGAGTTTCGTGTACAGGAGGCAAGATGGAGATGGATAGTGTCCGGGCGATGGCGCCGGCAGCGGCGTCCATTCAACGGCATGCATAGGCTGACTTCTTCAACGGTCTAGACATCTCAGCTTCGGTGGCGCAAGCAGCCCATATTTAGTAGGGCCTTTGGCTTAGATATCATCATATATCCTGCAACTATAGAACACATAGCCGCGCTGCTTCCTATATAAATTTATACCTGTCTGCGTACGTTGTGTAGCTATTGTAACCGCTACAAATTTTGCAACATCGCGCGTATACTTGCGTAATTTCGCGGTTGCCAACCAAAGAATACCGCGGATTTGGAGGTATCGATGGTACGCAATAAAAAGGCGGTCACACTGCTGCTTGGCGATGCCGATATGGAGATGCTCGAAGATCTCGCAAAGAAAAAAGACGCATCAAAGACTGCAGTAATCAAACAGGCTCTTAGGCTTTACAGAACTGTAGACTCGAGAATTGAATCTGGCGAAGAGCTGATTTTCCGAAAAAGAATGCCGGAAGGCCAAGATCAGTTGGAGGGCTTTTATTTAATATAGAAGCTCGGCTGTTGATATTGCTACCGCCCGGGAGATGGGGCAGGCTTTTCTATCTCAGTTGGATGGTTCAAAAAAATCTGGGTCGCGTGGACAAAAGGTTGATGGCGGTATGAAGTTCTGATTCAACGATTCATCTGGTGGGGAGATGGATCGGTGAACCAGCGCATTGGAGTTACTGACGAGGAATGGGCGATCATAGGAGCGCTGTTGCCGCCGGAACGAGGCCGCTGCGCCCCTCCGGCGCAGGACAATTGGCGCTATTTCGAGGGCATGCGGCTTTCTGATTCCATCGTCTTGGTGGTTTTGGAGCTGAAACGATGCGCGCCCAGCCGGGATTTTTCGATGTTGACGATCGCTTGAAACGGCTGAGCGATTTGGGCGATCAACTGGAAGCCTTTCGCTCGGCGATCGACTTTGAGATATCCCGGGCGGAATTGCTCGCGGAGCTGGATTATTCCGACGGAACGCAAGGCGGACGGCCGCCTTTTGATACCGTCACGATGTTTAAGATTCTCGTTATTCAGGCGGCGAACAATCTCTCGGACGAAAGAGCCGAATTGCTCATCAACGACCGGCTGTTGTTCATGCGCTTCCTCGGTCTGAGCCTGTCCGACCGCATTCCCGACGCCCGCACGATCAGGCTGATTTGCGAAAAGCTCACCAAGGCCGGCGCGATCCAGGCGCTGTTCGGCCGGCTCGACGGCGCGCTTCGGGCTGGATGCTATATCGCCATGTCGAGGCAGATCGTCGATGCCAGCCTGATCGCCGCGCCCAAACAGCGCAACACGCGCAAGGAAAACGAGGCGATCAAGAAAGGGCGCGAGCCCGAGGAGTGGGAGAAGAAGCTGGCCAAATTGCGGCACAAGGATCGTGACGCGCGCTGGACGATCAAGTTCACCAAGGCGAAGACCCGCGAGGACGGGACGACGCCGCCGGTCGATATCGCCATTCCGACCTTCGGCTATCAGAACCACGTGTCGATTGATCGCGGTCATGGCTTGATCTGCAAATGGCTGGCAACCGACGCCGCGGCTTTCGAGGGGGCTGCGCGAAGGGCTGCTCGATAAGACCAACACGGCCGGCACCGTTTGGGCGGACACGGCCTATCGCTCCGTGAAGAACGAGACCTTCCTGCGCGACAACGGCCTCAAAAGCCGCATCCACCGCAAGAAGCCGAAAGGCAAGCCGATGCCGGAGCGCATGCGCATCGCCAATGCGGCAAAATCGGCGGTGCGCTCCCGCGTCGAACACGTCTTCGCCGTACAGAAGGACCGCATGGACTTGTTCATCCGTACGATCGGCCTCGTCCGAGCGACGACCAAAATCGGCATGGCCAATATCGTCTACAACATCAAAAGGCTGCTCGTGCTGCGCAGAACGGGGGCGGCGCCGGTATCGGCGCCGCCAAGATGGACGGCGCCTTCGCCGGCAATCCACTCATCATCAGAAGAAAAGCGCCAAAAATGGCGTCAGACCGATCAAGCCGACAAGATATGCCGTTCCAGGGCGGTTGATAGGACCGTCCAACCGGACATAGAACTGGCAGCCGAAACGTCCAGCTTTCCGACAGCGACATGCCAAGAGGACTCAGCAACAGGTGAACGGGTATGTCCGGCTGGTATCCTGGTACGTCGTGATTGCCACGGCTTGAATTTCGGCCGGCGGCTTCGGTGGGATTGAAAGTGTCAGCTTAAGTTGCGGAAGGTTGTGCCACGGATCCGCGGCTGCCGCTTCGTCGTATTTGTCATCAGCGGGCGCGTCGACGATCTCGAGATCGAGATTATCGCTAAGCTTGTAACCGAACGTGTCCTTGATCGCCTTCTTTGGATCCGCCTTCAGCGCCGCGTGGAAGCGCGGGTCCTCCCATGCGAGAGCGATAGCGCGCGGCCAGATCACCTGCCAGTGCAAGGTGCTTTCCAGCGCACCAGGCTTGTAATCGTCCCCAACCTTAGCGAGCCACGCCATGTCCAGTTCTCCTTCCTTGCCAGAAATCCGTCTCCCTCGTGTCAATGCGCTCGAACGGGCGCAAGACCTGCAAATTTCCGATGATCCGACACTTCGACATTATGGAGACCCATCAGGTCCGCGAGCCGAGCGGAATAGTCCTCGGCGTCCTCCGCAGGAAGAACCTCGCGAAGGTCATTGAGCGCCATTGCCTCGAGCATGTACGCGCCGTCGGCGCGCGCCCTTGCAGCCGATTCCTTGAACAGCTTGACGGGATCATCATTGCCTAGTGCGAGGGCAATCCGCGCCTTTAGCGCCAAGAGCCGCGGCAGCCAATAGCATTCGCCTGTCGTCTCCGCTTGCTCCAGCGCAGGCGCGAGCACTTCGCTTGCGCGAACCATGTCTCCAGCTTCAATGCAGTTTTCAACGGCGAGGCTACGATAATAGGTCAGCCCGAGGCGAGCCCCCAACGCATCATGGATGCCGAAGAGCTTGACCGAGCCGTCGACATCACTGGCCGCCCAGTTGGCAATCAGAGCGATATAGGACGTCGGGGTACTGACGCCCATGCGATCGCAGTAGGCCAGCGCCTCGCCCGCAAGGCGGGCCGCCGCATCGCGGTCGCCGCGCTGCTGATGCAGCATGATGACGTAAAGTAGCGCCAACCCGATGGTGTTGGTGTGGTTAATCGCGCGGGCGTGGTCAAGCGCCGCCTGTGCCTCTTGCAGCGCCTCTGTGTCACGACCGGTGATCCACAGCACCTGTGACAGAGTCATCCGGCAATAGCTGAGGGTGTCAAATCCGTACTGCGCGCCATGCATGCGGTGGGCGCCGAGATCATAGAGCTCGATGCCCCGGCGCAGGAGGTCCTCGGCCTCGGCGTGCTTGCCCTCGATCCAGCTGCACTGGCCGAGCATTGGTAGGCCGGCCACCAGGTTCGAGCTGTCTTCGATCCGCTCCGCCAGCGCCAGGAAGCGCTCCGCCAGTTCACGGGCGCGCCGACGCTCTGAGCGTACATGGTGGAAGACTTTGAGTCCGAGGATGCTCGGGAAGGCTTCCGGCCGATCGCCAAGGCGGTCAAGTAACTCGAGCAGCCGGCGCTCAAGCGTCTCGATCTCCGGCGAGGTATAGCCCTGGTGCTGCATGATCGCGGGCGTGCGCAATGCGATGATCCGCATCTCCAGGAGATCCCGCTCAGGGCCCTCGTCAAGCGACCCGAGCCATTCGAGGCAAGCGCGGGTGTGCGCCACCGCTTCGGCGTTGGCGGAGCGTACCAGCGCACCCATGCCGGCTGCGCAGCCGAACTCGATGGCGCGGCTGTGCTGACCGGCTCGGCTCAGGTGGTGCGCCATGATCTCGGGGTGCTGCGTCACTTCCTCGGGCATCACCCGCTGCATGGCCGCGGCGATCGAGCCGTGCAGATCGCGCCGGTGGCGTCTTAGCTGACTTTCGTAGGCAGCCTCCTGGATCAGCGCGTGCTTGAACGACCAGTGGCGCTCTCCCCCCACCTCATACGGGAAGACGATCTCCGCATCCTCAACTCGAACCATGCCGTCGAGAACTGCCTCAGCCGGGCGCTGGCAGACCTCGGCCAGCAGGTGCAGCGGGAACTCACGGCCGATCGCCGAGGCGATCTGTGCATACAACTTGGCATCGGCCAGCCGGTCGAGCCGAGCCATCAGTGAATCGTGCAGCGTCGCCGGAATCGCCCCTCTGACCGCGCCGTCGTCGAGCGTGATCTTGCCGTCGACCTCGCGTATGCCCTCTGACTCGAGCAGCGTCTTAGTAAGTTCCTCAACAAAGAGCGGATTGCCATCGGCCTGCCTGCGGATGCGGTCGATCAGCTCGGGCGCCAGCTCCCGCCCGCCGCTGACATGGCGCGCAAGCGCCTCGGCGGCCTCATCCGAAAGACAGTCGAGCTCGATCGTCCGCACACGGCGATCAGCGGCGTAAGCACACTCAACACCAGGCCGCGCGGTTGCGACAATGAGGGTCGGCGTCTCGGCCAGGGCATCGGGCAGCGCCTGCAGGAACTCAAGCGTCGTGGCATCGGCCCAGTGCAGATCTTCGATCGTGACGAGTAGCGGCATACCCCGCCCCATCTTCCGCATGAGATTGGCCATCGCCTGGAAGAAGCTCTGGCGCCGGCGTTGGGGCGTTTCCTCGGGCGGCACGTAAACGCCACTGGCGGGAATTTCGAGCATCGCGGCGAAGAGTGGTGCCTTATCGATCATGCCATGCGCTTCGAGAAGCTGAATCAGCTTGGCATAGCGGTCGGATGGCGCGTCGTGACGATTGAAATGGGCAAGCCGCGTGATGTAGGTGCGAACCGGCTGCAAGGTCGAGTTTGAAAACTGCGGTTGGCACGACAGACTCACAACTTGGTGCGGCCCCGCAGCAACATGCTGTTCGAGCGCGACGAGCAGGCGCGACTTGCCAAATCCAGCCTCTGCAAGGATGAGCGCACCTACCTCGTGGCCATCGCATGCCTCGCGCCACATCGCCATCAACGCGTCGAGCTCGGCATCCCGGCCCTCTAGCGGCGCGAGCTGAACGTCCTCCCGCTTCGCTCGGAAGCGATTGTCCACTTCTCGCTCGGCGAGCACCGAATAGCAGGTCATTGAGATATCGAAGCCCTTGACCCTAACGCCACGGCTTTCACGGTAAACGAACAGCGGGCCGACCAGATCGCGCGTCGCCTTGGAGATCATCATCGCACCCGGCTCGGCCGCTGCCTGGAGACGCGCCGCGAGATTGGGCGTGTCACCAACCACCTGGTCTTCGGCTGACCCACCCGTGCCGATACGGTCGCCGACGATCGCCGTACCGGTCGCGGCCCCGATCCGCACACTGAGATTTAGGTCCGGCAGCGGGTGCAGGGCGTGTACGGAATCGATGATTTCGAGCCCCGCACGCACCGAGTTCTCCGCGGCGTGTTCTGTGGCCTGGGGATAGCCAAAATAGGCCAGCACGCCGTCGCCCATGTACTTCGCGATCATGCCGCCATGGCGCTCAACGATCTGCGAGCAGCACTTTTGGTAGGCGGAAATGACGGAGCGGAAATCCTCGACGTCGAGGCTTGCTGAAAGCGCGGTCGATCCTACGAGGTCGATGAACATGACTGTGAGGCGTCGCCGCTCGGGAGCGCCGCTCCACTCTTCCGGCGCTGGTCTCGTCGCAATTGCACCCGCGCCGGCCCGACGTGCATGGATCGCGCGGCACAACCGCTTCCGGCGGCCGAGGCTCAGCCCGAGAGCGCGCATGTCCGCGTCGTCGAGTTCCATCAGAAGGCCGAGATCGATGTCCTCTGCGACCAGCCTGTCGTAGATCTCAACGAGCCCGGCTTGCTCAAGCCATTCTTGAAGAGTTTCTGCCAAACCCGCCTCACTCCTCGGTTGTCACGGATCACGTGATAACGCAAATCAGTGTGCAAGAAAGCAGCTTCAATAAAGGTCTAGAGCAATAGTATACTTAATGACACGATAAAAAAGAATAAAGATCGTTATTCCTAAGAGACTGCGGCAAAGATTCCTCGGGAGAAAGTGTCTCAGAAACGATACAGTACTACATTTGATACATCTTAATACGTGACACCACCACAGGATGACACGCTACTACGAGATCACCCCAGGTTACGCCGTCCATGTAATGGAAGGCGGCGGCGCCTTTGTGTTCGGGGAGCGGCGGGGGCTTTTCACCGAAGCCCCTGTTATTGTGAAGCTCTTGCCATTGCTGGACGGGCGGCGCGACCTCGATGGATTGATCGCTGCGGCGGCGTCTGTATTGACACCTGCCGAGGTGCACTTCGCACTCGGCCATCTCGAACGCGGCGGGATGGTACGGGCGAGCGCCGAGCCTTCAGCGAACCGTGCTGTAACCCCAGCCCGGGCGTGCGAGGTCGCTCTCGCCGGCCATGGCCTCCGCGTCCAGGGGCCGGATACCGAGAGCGCGCGGGTACTGGCGGCGGCACTCGCCCGCGTCGGCTTGCCCCTCGCCGAAGCGGCCGCCGCGCAGCCGACCGAAAATCGCCTGGTTCTTGTCATGTTGGTCGATCTTCTCGGCGCCGAGGCTGAAGCGGCAATGGCAATTGCCCGGGCACAGGATGCGCCATGGTTACCGATCAAACTCGCCGGCGAACGGGCGCTCATCGGGCCAGTCTTCGACGGCAATATGCCGCCTTGCGCCGACTGCCTGCGCGCGCGGCTGGTGGCGAACCGGCCGCTCGAGGCGTGGCTCGAGCGCGCTGCCGGTCGGCCTATTGGTCTTGCACCCCGCCCCCCTGCTCCGTTGGCAGTCTGGGGAGAGTTGGCGGCAGAGGCAGTTGCGGTTCGAATCGCCCGGCTGCTGGCGGGAGAACACCTGCTATCCGTCTTACCTCGGGCGGAAGTGCTCGAATGGAATGGCGACGGCCGGGCCGGACACCCTCACACCGTGTTTCCGAGGGCGGGCTGCGGCAACTGCGTGCCGGCCTTGGCGGCACCACAGCCAATTGAAGAACCTCTGCGCATCAACCCAGTAACCCTAGCGACCCGGCAGGACGGCGGTTTCCGCACACGCCCAGCGCTCGAGACCGTGGCTGCCCTGAGACCACTGGTCGGCGACCTGATCGGTCGCATCAGCGCGATTGGACCACTCGAACTGCCGGACACCAACCGACATGTCTGGGCAGCCGTCTACCCAATCACGCCGCGAGCAGTGAACCCAGGCCCACACGACTTCCACGGCGCCGCGCTGGGCAAAGGTCGTAGTGCTGAGCAGGCTGAGGCGAGCGCTCTCTGCGAAGCGATCGAACGACTCTCGGCACAGTACCGAGGGGACGCTCCGGAATGCGTCGCCAGTCTTATGGAGCTTGGCGACGACGCGGTATCGCCGGCAACGATCGCCAATTTCAGCACTTCCCAATATCGCGACCGCGAGCGCTGGAATGCCGCGACCACCGATGTGCGCCGCTACGTCCCGCCGCCGTTGCCCCCTGACCAGCCGATCGCCTGGATCCGCGCTTGGTCGCTGAGCACCGAGCGATGGCGTTGGTTGCCGCGCGAGCACTGCTTCGCCAACACGCCACCGCCGACATATGGCCGTTTCGACCCGAACGGTTGTGCGGCGGGAACCTGCCTGGAAGAAGCGGTTGTGCAGGGCTTTCTGGAACTCGTCGAGCGCGATTGTGTGGCGATCTGGTGGGCCACTCGGCTGCACCGTCCTGGCCTTGATCCGCGTAATTCGGCGGACTCAGTCACACGGAACCTCGCTGCCGGACTCGCGGCGCAGGGCTGGCAGACATGGCTTCTCGATATAACACACGATCTCGAAGTGCCTTGCTATGCGGCGCTCGCTCGCGCAAAGAGCGACGGGCGCTGGTGTATTGGATTTGGTTGTCATTTTAACGTCGATATCGCAGTCGAGCGGGCAATGACTGAGCTTGTCCAGCTCTTTCGCGCGAACGGCCGCGACGGCCCACCACCTTGGAAAGCGCTCGCAGATGGCAACGATACTTTCCTTTACCCAAACGGAGAGGCAATTCCGCGCGACGCTCCCGTCGCTAGCACCGCCACGTTCGCCGGCCTAATTGAATGGAGCCGCGATCAACTCTCGCGTCATGGCATCGAGATGATCGTGCTAAACCAGACTGACCCGGATATCGGTTTCTCGGTCGTTAAGGTGACGGCTCCAGGCTTGAGGCATTTCTGGCCGCGCTTCGGGCCCGGGCGACTTTACAACGTTCCTGTCACGATGGGCTGGCGCGCCGCCCCGCTGGCGGAGAGCGCGCTCAACCCGATACATCTATTTTTGTGACAGCAACAGCGACAAAGGACGCAGACGACCGCTAGTAAAGTCAGCAGAAATATACCGGTTTACCACCACGGGGCGGGGACGATGCGAGACGGTTTCCGAATCTATGACGTCGACAGGCACGTACACGAGCCATTAGATATGTGGGAAAAATACCTCGACCCGAGGTTACGCGGCTTCTGTCCCTACTTAGCCTACCAAGAGCGCGGTGAGCCGCTCAGCCAGCGCATGATCGGCCAGGGGCCGGACGGTCCGCTCCCGCTGCCCCCGGACCTCTTCGTCGACGGCGTACCGGTGTTGAACGTTTCGCGCGGCGCCAAGACGGCAATCGCACAGGCTGCCATCGATCGCGGTCGTGCACTCGCCCGGGGAGGGAGTTCCAGCGGTCATCTCGCGGACATGAGGCAAAGAGGGATCGACGCCGCACTGCTCCTCCCCTCCTATGCCAGCTATCTCGTGGCGATGGAGCACAAGGTTCCCGGCCTCGCTGCCGGTTACGCCGATGCATACAACCGCTGGCTCGCCGATCTCTGTGCCTCCGATCCGTCGCGGCTCCACGGTGCGGCGATTATTGCTCGTTACGACGCCGACAAGATGGTCGAACAGGCTCGCTTCGCGCTCGAGCAGAATTGGCCCGCGGTAGTGGTGCGACCGAACCCGATTGCTGGGCGACTGCTCGGCGACCCGACTGATGCGCCGTTTTGGAATTTTTGCGCCGAGCATGGCCTCGCCGTCGCGGTTCACGAGGCTACGCATGCCCGCTGCGCTTCAACCGGTTCAGACCGCTTTACATCGCGCTTCTCACTTCACGCTTGCTCGCACCCCATGGAACAGATGATGGCGTTTCTGTCGCTCGTCGAGAGCGGCACCTTCGAGCGTCTTCCGCAGCTGCGCGTGGCCTTCCTTGAGGCCGGCGCCGGCTGGATGACGCACTGGCTGTGGCGGCTCGACAAGCTCGAATATGCACGCCTTTCTGGCGAGGTGGCCAAGACCGTCAAGCGGCCGCCTTCAGAGTACTTCCGGCGCCAGTGCACTATCGGATTCGAGCCCGGCGAGCCGCTGATCCAAGAGACGCTGAACTGGCTCGGCCTTGACAAGTTAATGTTCGGCAGCGACTTCCCGCACATCGACCATGACGACGACGGCGTCGCGGACGTATTAAAATTGCCGATCTCCCGCGAGCGGCTCTCTGCCGTTCTGTGGGATAATGCCACACGCTTCCTGCTGATCGAGTAGCAAGACGACGCTGCGCCAGTGTGTGGCGGCGCATCGAACAACTCCTCGACCGCTTTATCCCAGACGAATGCGCCAACTTTCTCCAAGTCACTGGCTATGGAAACTCAATCTGAGAATGCTTTAGCTATCTTCTGGCAGATAATGGCGACGATACCAACCCCATTCGGGCAATACTAAAAGCCGAACGCATCCGCCACGTCATTCCGCCCAAGGCCATCCGAAAGGCCACCATCCGCTAGAACAAACGCGCTTATCACGAGCACAACGGAATCCGGCGCATTATCGGCCACCTCAAGGTCGGCGGCCCGGTCGCCATACTTTACGACAAGCTCGATTGATCCTTCCTTGAGACGCTCCATATCGTTGCCATTCTTAAATACTTACGTTGAGCTCCTTTGTGGGAAGAGCCTAGCCGAATGCACGGCGCGCCGGAAGAGTATGCACTAAAAGCGCCAAGTCAGTGCCACGCTGGCATATTTATTCGTAAAGCGGTAATTCGGCAGCGTCGAGCCGCGCTCGAAAATGCCTATACCACCCACCAAGGCGAGGCGCTGGTTCACGGGGATCGTTATGGAGAAATCCAACTCCCAATCCTTGTCCTCTCGGGACACATTCGAATTCACCGTCGGGTCGGGCGTAGCGTATGGCGTTATGGTGTGCGTGCCAACAAGTGAGGCGACCCAGGGACCACCCGCTTCGAGCGCGAAAGCCGGAACATAGCGGTAGGTTACACCGAGCGTTCCGGCGTACTCACGGTTCGCATAGACCTTCCGCTTTGCCCTGTTGTTGGTAAAGGCGATGGCCTCAAGAAAGGAGAGCCTGGGCGTGACCTGCTCTGCGAGCCCGATACGGCTATAGCTTTGGAGACCGGTTTGCAGATCGTTGACAGGCAATTCACTGCTGTTGCGGAAGATCCGGTCCCGCAGCTCGGAAACGAGGTCAAGGCTGATGGTCGGAGTCAACAGCTTGGTGACGTCGAGGCCAGCGCCGCCAGCCCAATAGTCCCGGGCATGACCAATCGTCACGATGTCGATGATTCCATAGGGCTTGATCGTGGCATTCACAATCGCGCTTGGAAAGAGCTTGAATCGTGGCCCCATGCTCAGTTCGGCGAAACCGACGTTGACCTGCTTCTCCCGTTGCTGATCGGCACCATAAATGGTTGCATCGGTCTCCAGCGTGGTGCCACCTTGGGTCTGGAAGTCATAGATATCCGTCGCCTGGCCAAGGACGAAAGCGTTCCAATCCCGCTTGCTGGTGTATTGATTGCTGAGCGTCGCGAGGGAGCCACCTACTTGCACAAGAGAGCTGCTCGGACCGGCATTGGCGTTTGACTGAAACCGCGCCCCGAACGTGAGCGAGCCGAACAGGTGGTTTGGCTGCAGACGCTCTTTCACCTTGGCGAGCAGTTTCTTTATATGGACCTGTACGGGCGCGGGCACATTCGGCGAAGCGAGGGCGCTTTGCAGATAGGACTGCGCCATTCGATAACTGCCAAGCCGCATGTAAAGGGCGCCAAGCTCGGCCTTGACCTGCGGCAGATTGGGGTCGATGAGGAGCATGCGTTCAAATGCCGATATCGCTCCCTCATAATCACCAACCTGAACCGCGAGTTCGGCAAAAGCAAAGGTCTTGTCCAGGTTCGTGATGTCATGAATCATCGCCTGGAAGGCACGATGGTATTTCGCTTTCAGATGGTGTTCTTTTTCGGCCTTGGCGCCGGTTGACGCCGATGTTGCGGACGAAGCGGCCGCGGCCAGCGCACGGCTCGGCAGCACTGGAATGGCCAGGCAGACCATTGCCACGAGGTTCAGCACCATAATGTGTGAAGGAAGGGGAATACAACGCCTCCCCGCACCACGCGACGTCACCACTACGCCCCCTTTGCACAAATCTTCTGTAGCGTAACATCTCTCTTCTCATTGGCGCCTGCGAGTGGCGCGGTCTCACGTCCACAGACGACGCGCCGCCTCGCTGATCACCTCGCAGGCCGCACTTATCTGGCGCCTAATGCTTCTCCTTCTTTTCCGGAAACGCGACCTTCTCTCCCGTTATGGCTATTTCTGCGCCGCAAAAGTTCCCGCGGCCTTGTATGAGCTTCCAGTGATAGAAAATGCGCCTGCCATCCCCGCCGCGGCGTCACTCGCACTTTTGAAAAATGAGCCGTTAAGTGTTCCCGTCAATGTGCCGACACCGGTCTTACTGCCGCTCAAGGTCCCGTTGAAACTGGCGGAGCCGGCGGCCGCGGACGCGCTTCCCGTGAAGCTCGCATTGTCAAAGCTATTCACATTGATCGCCCCCGTCCTGGACGAAAAGTCCCATTTGTTTTGGAACGAGCCGACGGCGAGATAGGCATTTCCGCCGTTAATGACATTACCGATGATATGGCCGGCGTAGGTAGCCGTCCCCGAGCTCGGCAGTGAACTCGGATTGGACACGGTTCCGGCAACCCATGTCGCAACCAGGATCCCAGAGACCATCCCTTTTTGAGGATCACTGGCGGCGGTATGCTGAAGCGTTCCCTCCCAATAGCCCCAATTCAAGAAGCTGCAGGTACAAAAATGCACGCCGGTCGGGAGAAACCCGTTCGAGGTGTTCAGCGGCACCGCGTTCGCGCTGACCATAAGGAGCTGCGCGGTCACAGTCGACGTCACCAGGGTTCCGCCTTGGACCACCGTAGCACTGCTCAGGTGTCCCGGCGCCGCGGTCTCGCGCGCCGCGAAAAGATTGTTATCGATGAAGGCCGAAGTAGCCTGCGTATCGCCCGGGAAATTTCCGAAGTCGAGCATCACGCCGGGCTGCGGACTGGAGCTCGGCGTGCTGGAGAGGTTGAAGGTGGCTTGTAGCCTATTATTCGCCGGATCCGTCGTGATGCTGACGTCTGTCGGCGAGCCCGTCATATTGGTGAGGATTTCGGACGACCCGTCCGTCGAGGCCATGATCGCACCGGCATAGCCCTGCAGCGTTTGGGCGGTGCGCGAAGTTCCGAGACCGGGCGGCGCTGTTGTCTGGCTGGCTTCGACGACGGCATAATTGGAGGTCAGGCCGGAGCTCTGCCATTGGCCGATGGTGCCGCTGCCGATCGCGCCGGCCGTGCGCTGCACAGCGTCTCCCGCTCCATTCGGCCCCACTTGATCAGGAACGAGGACCATGTCGTTGGCGCTCGGACCGAAGATGGCGTTCCCGACCACAGTACCGGCGCCCGTGACCTCCGCGCTCGCCACGTTGCCCGCGATGAAATAAGGATAGTTCAAGGTTGAGGCATCTTCCTGGAAGAAGCCGCGAATGGCGCCGCCGAGCGCTATTCCCTTGCTGCTGCTCTCGGTGACGAGGCCGCCCACCTCGCCGATCAGGAACGAGGTCTGGCTCGCGCCCTGCCCCTCTATGCCGAGACTTGCCTGGAACTGCGCCGGCCCCGATGTGCCTTGTTGAGAAAACGAAAGGTTTCTGTTGAATGCGGCGAACAGAGAGGAGACCGTGCCATTCTGGGTTAAAGCTGCGATGTCTTCGGGAGGGCTATCCGTTGCCGCATCGAAATCCGCAATCGGATAGAAGGGAACCAATCCGTTGAAGACGTCATTCAAGGCATAAGCAGCATAGCCCGTCGTGGGGAAGCCCGCGCTCGTTGTCAGGTCGCCGCCGAATATGGCGGCCGGATGTGCCGACGAGCCCGAAAGCAGCCCATTGTAAAAGAAGAAGGACTGGTCCGAGGTTATGACCCCTCCCCCGATGATCGGACCCGAAAAGTTGTTGCTATTGTTCGACGAGTTAAGCAAAGGGCTTGATCCGGCGGCATAGGGCAGGTTCGCTGCATCGCCGTTATCAAATCCGATATCGAGGCTACCATCCTTGACGTCCAGGCTCTTCATCGTGGTATTGGTCGCAGTGTCGCGGCCGGCCTCTTCCGTGTCGGAATCGAAGCTGGATTTGTCGTAGCCCGGCGCCCTGACCTCTCCGCCCGCGGACGGGCCTAGAGAAACGCTTCCGCTGTTGCCGCCGCTGCCGCTCGTCGAGGTGCTTGTGCTCTGCACCTTCTGCAACGAGTTCGCGACGATGTGATCGGCATTCAGAGCCAAGTTCTCCAGATTTTCACTTCCGCCGGTTTCGTCGCTCGAATTGGGGAAGGCGCCGCCAATCGGAGGCGCATCGGCCCTGTTGGCTGCATCGTTGGTGCGGTTCGCGGCCTCGTTCACCTGTTTGACAAACGACGCCGGCCCCTTTCCCGAGACGCGTAGAAGTGGGGCAAGCATGACCTCCACTTCTTGCGACGTTGCAAGATGAGCGGGGGAAAGCTGACCGTCGCTTCCGACTGTGATGATCGAGCCCGGCCGGAGCGCGTCTTCGGTGGTCCCCTTGGAGCTGACAGACATGTCGGCGCCAAACAGAAACAGCGCCTTCATCGGCTGTCCCGGTTCGTAGAAGATGATGCTTATTCCGCCCCGGATGCCCACCGTGGCGACTGGCGTCGCAACCCGGATCGGGTTGACCTTGCTGATTTTCCCCCCCACGAGGCGCAGGGCGCCGCGCGCCAGATTGAGCGCCAGCGT
>JAJYTL010000411.1 GCA_021793055.1 Pseudomonadota bacterium | reverse complement strand
CTGCAACCCAACCCTACCCGGAGCCGCCACGGTGCCCACCTCTCTGGCCGCCGCTGTGGGTAAGTGGCCCGCCTGCGCCAGACTCTCGGCGGTCGCTCCGGCGGGCCACTTACCCACAGCTCCTACACCACTCGGGGGGACACAGCCCCCATCGACGCCAACGGCTTCGCCGAAACCGTCGACCGGACGCCCGGCCTGCAGCGGGGCAAATGGAACGGCGTGCGGCTCGTGCGCGGGGTTGGGCTCAAGCCGCCAGGCGACGATCGGGGCGAACGGTGAGCCGCCAGCGTCCCCGCGGGCTGGCGCCATGGTCTCCCAGAGCCGCAAACCTGGAACTGCTCGACGCGGTGCGGGGGGTGCTTTCCGAGTATTCCGAGCACCTGCCGCTGACGATCAGGCAGATTTTCTATCGGCTGGTTGGCGCGGCCGGTTATGACAAAACGGAACGCGCCTATGCCAGCCTTTGCGAGACGTTGGGCCGCGCACGGCGCGCCGGGCTGATCCCCTTCGAGGTGATCCGCGATGACGGCACGATCGTTCGCACGCCGCAGGCATGGGATTCTGCCGACGCGATGATCGCCGCAGCGATCAAAGCCGCCGAAAATTTCCGCCTGGATCGCCAGCGCGGGCAGCCGGTGCGCCTAATACTCTGCGTCGAAGCCGGCGGCATGGTGCCCCAAATCGAGCGCATCGCCGCCCCCTATGGCATCCCCGTTCATTCTTCGGGCGGCTTCGATTCCTTGACCGCGAAGCACGACCTGGCGCGCCGGCTCGCCCGCTGGCGCTGCGCCTGCGTGCTGCATGTCGGCGACCACGATCCCTCTGGCGTGCATGTGTTTTCATCGCTCGCCGAGGACGTGACCGCGATGGCCGAACGCCTGAACATGTCCGCCGAGATCGAGTTTTCACGCCTTGCCGTGACACCCGATCAGGCCGCCGCCATGAACCTGACCAGCGCACCGCCGAAGCCAACCGACCGCCGCGCTTTCGCCGGCGAGACCTGGCAGGTTGAAGCAATCCCGCCGGATGCCCTTGCCGAAATCGTCGAACAGGCAATTCTCACCCGCCGCGACCCGGCGGCAACGGATGCGCTGCTCGCCGAGGAATCGGAAACCCGCGCAACCCTGATCGGCCGGCTGGCGGGGCTTCGATGAGGGCCTTCGCCACGGGTAGCGACGCGGTGCAGGGACGGCAGGGACGACCCGGGACGGCTTTACATGGGACCGCCCCGCGCGCGCGCGTGGAGAGAGTTACGGGAGGGGCGTCCCGGGGTGTCCCTGCCCCGGCGATCCCCTCGCGACGGATCAGTCCATGAGACACACGCCTCCCCCGCGGGAGGATGCTTCCATTGTATCCCTCGGAGCATAACGCCTGCTCGCGGACACCCCCCGCCCCGCTCGCCCGGCCGCGCCACTATGCCATTCGGCGCACAACGCGCCGGCGGTTCCTGGCTAGAAACTGATTCTTGATCAGGGGCTCGGCAGCGCAAATGCCTTGTATCTCGGCGCATTTCTGCTGTATCGTGCCGACATGTCCGCCACATGTCCGCAATCGGAAGCGAGTTCCGCAAATGTTCCACCCTCCGAGGCGGCTGCGCTCGACGCGGTTCCGGCTGCATGAGTGACGTGAACCCGGGGCTCGGTATCGCCGGCGCGATACGCGCTGATGCCCCCCCCGATGCAAGCGCGATACGCGCGGATAGCCCCCGGGATGCAAGCGAGATGCGCGGCACGCTCGACGAAGCGGCGCGGCCGGCAAAAAAGCGCCGGCGGGTGAACCCCTACGCGCCATCCGATCGCCTCAAGACGATCGACGGGCGCCGCCGAGAAGCGCGGATCGTGGCGACGACCAAGAAGGCGCTGATCGAACATGTCGGCGGGAACCCTACGCCCCCGCAAATGCTTTTAATCGAGCAATGCTCGATCCTGATCTTGCGCCTTCGCCTGCTCGATCGGCGGAACGGGCGCGGGGAACTGAGCGAGAAATCCGCCCGGGAATATCTTTGCTGGAACAATGCCCTGGCGAGAACACTCCAAACCCTCGGTCTGCACCCCGCCGCCGCTGCGCCGGCCGGACCGACGCTCTCCGATTATCTTTCTGCGAAAGGAACCACGCCCGATGACCGCTGATCCCCGTCTCGCGCTGCCTGCCGATGCCCGGCTGCCGAGCGCCCCCGCTTTCGATCGGCATGAGCGGCTGGCGCTGCTCTTGCGGCAAATTGTTCGCGACGCGGCCGATGAATGGGACACCCCGGCCGGCGACCTCGCCGAGGCCGGTGCCGCCGACCTCAACGCCTGGGCCGACCACCTTGCCGAGGTCGCCCGCGTTGGAGCCAGCGCGCTCGCCTGGCTGGCCCTCACCGCAAAACGCACCTGATGCCCGCCTCCGCGCCGCTGCTCGACATCGACTCGGCGCTTGACGATCCGGCGTTGTTCGCGCCGCATTTCCGCGCCGAAAGCTGGCAACCCTGGCGGGTGTTCCTCCGCGCCTTGTTCGCGTTGCCGATGAGTGCCGACGACCTGGCGTTGTTCACCACCTGCACGGGCCGCACGACGCCGCCGGCTGAGCCTTCACGCGAAGCGGCGCTGATCGTCGGCAGGCGCGGCGGCAAGAGCCGCGTGCTGGCGCTGGTCGCCGTGTTCCTGGCCTCCTTTCGCGATTATCGGCCGTTTCTTGCCGCTGGCGAGGTGGCAACGGTTGCGGTCCTGGCGGCCAACCGGAGCCAGGCGCGCGCCATTTTCCGCTTCATCTCGGGCCTGCTCAAGGAAACGCCGTTGCTCAAGCCGATGGTGATGGACGAGGGCGCGGAG
>JAJYTL010000410.1 GCA_021793055.1 Pseudomonadota bacterium | reverse complement strand
CGATCAGCGGATAGAAACCGCGAAACAGCCCCCGCTTGATCGCCACCGCCCGCTCCCCCGAAGTGACACGGGGGAGCGAATCACAAATAAAACCCGAAGTCCAGCCTGCCGGCCGCGGCAAGCGAGGCCGAAGCTGGCTGCGGCGGGCTCAAGTCAGACCCGGTTGACGAGCTCGATCTTATAGCCGTCGGGGTCCTCGACGAAGGCGATCACGGTCGTGCCGTGCTTCATCGGGCCGGCCGGTCGCGGAATCTTCACGCCCGCCTTGGCCAGGATATCGCAGGTGGCATAGACGTCGGCGACACCGATCGCCACATGGCCATAACCGCTCCCCATGGTATAGGGCTCGGCCTGGTCCCAATTGTGCGTCAGTTCGAGCACCGCCGTGTCCTTTTCCTCGCCATAGCCGACGAAGGCATTGGTGAAGCGGCCGCCGGGATAATCGCTGCGACGAAGCAGCTTCATGCCGAGCAGCTTGGTATAGAACTCAAGCGAGCGATCGAGGTCGCGCACCCGGATCATGGTGTGCAGCAGGCGGCCCTTCACGCCGGTGGCGGCGGGCGCAGTTGTGGTCTCGGTGGCGGCGGTCATGTCTTTCCTCCTTACGCTGTCGAATCTCGTGGCGAATCTCGTGGCGAACCTTATGGCGAATTCCGCAGTGCATCCGATGACGGCCTCAGCGGCGGCGCGGTCCCTGCGCGATGGCGCGTAAAACCACGTCGGCCGCCCTGAGCGAGGGCGGCTCGCCGATCTGGCCGAGCGCGGCCATCGCCGTTCGGGCGGCGTCATTTTGCGCCGTTCGCTTGGTCGGATCGACCATTATCTTTTCGATCTCGCGCGCCAGCGCCTCGGGCTCGCAATTTTCCTGCAGCAACTCCGGCATCACCGGCCGGTCGAGGATAAGGTTGACGAGGCTCACGTAGCGGACCTTGAGAACGCGCCGCGCCAAGGCCGCGCTCAGCGGATTGACGCGATAAGCGATCACCGCCGGAACGCGCACCATGGCGAGCTCCAGCGCGACGGTGCCCGAAGCCGCGAGCGCCACGGTCGCGGCCGCCATAGCATCGTATTTCTCCACCGTCTCGGTCACCACGATAGCCGGCACGGCAAAAGCTTCCGCCGCCGCGCGGACCTCGGCCGCGACCGCGGGCACCGTCGGCACCGCCGCGGCAAGGTCGGGAAACCGCGCCGCCAGCCGCTTCAGGGTCTCGGCGAAGATCGGCAAATGGCGCCGGACTTCGCCCTCGCGGCTTCCCGGCAACACGCAAATCAGCGGCCGCTCGGAGGCCAGGCCGTGACGCTGGCGGAAGCGCGCCCCCGAACCGCGGTCGGCGCCGCTTTCCACCACCGGATGGCCGACAAAGCTGCAGGGCAGCCCGACGGTCTCGAAATAAGGCGGCTCGAAGGGCAGAAGCGCCATCAGATGATCAAGAAAACGGGCGATCTGGCGTGCCCGGCCGGGCCGCCAAGCCCAGACGCTCGGCGCCACGTAATGAACGAGCGGGATGCCGCGGCCCTGGAGCCGGCGGCCGAGACGGAAATTGAAATCCGGCGAGTCGATGGTGACCAGCACGTCCGGGCGCTCGCGCAGGGCGAATTTCGTCAGCTTGCGGAGCCTTGCCGCGAGATGGGGAATCTTAGGCAGGACCTCGATCAAGCCCATCGCCGTAAGCTCTTCCATGGGGAACAGGCTGGCGAGCCCCTGCTCCGCCATATGCGGGCCGCCAAGGCCAATGAACGCCACCTCGCCGAGGGTTTGGAGCCGCAACGCCGCCATCAGCCGCGCGCCCAGAAGATCCCCCGAAGGCTCCGCCGCCACCAGCATGACGCGGCGGCGATGCGCCGCGCCATGGGCCGGGATCTGGCTCGGAACCGGGGTCGCGGCGAGATCGCTCACCGGATCACGAACCCTCGCCGGCCGGGATGCCGTAAAGGAAAATCCCGGCGGCATCGGCAGCCGCGACCACCGCCGCGCGGTCGAGGACGATGGTCTGGCCGGCTTCGATGGCGACGCCCTTGAAACCAGCCCTGGCGGCATTCTCGACCGTCGCCGGACCGATCGTCGGCAAATCCACCCGGCGCTCCTGTTGCGGCTTCGCGAGCTTGACGAGCACGCCGCCGGGTTGGCCGCCCTTGAGCGCGCCGCAGCGCTCGATCAGCCGGTCGGTTCCCTCGGCCGCCTCGACGCCGAGCACCTCGCCATCGCGGATCACCGCCGCCTGGCCGACATCGAGCCGGCCGAGCGCCCGCACCACCGAGATGCCGCGGCGGATATCCGCGTGATCGGCCTCGTCGGGAGCGGCCTGGCTAAGCGTGCCTTGTGGCGCGTAAAGGCCGCCCGCGATCTCGCCGCTGCCGAGAACCCGAAAACCCTGCTCTTCGAGAAAGGCGACAAGCACCCTGAGCAGGGCGTCGTCGCCGCGCCGCGCCGCCGCCACCACGCGCGGCAAGAGCTTGATTCCCTGCCAGTCGGGACGAAGCCGGCCGAAGGCGGGACGCGCGACGCGGCCGGCCAACACCACATCCGCGCAGCCCGCCTCGCGCAGCGCGGCGATGATCTTGCCGACCGCGGCGATGCCGAGCCGGACGCCCGGCCAGACGCGAGGCGCCTCGATCTCGGTCTCGGCCGCTTCGGCGATTTCGACGACGAAAGGATCGCGACCTTCGGCCGCTGCCGCCGCGGCAAGCTGTCGCGGAAGCGCGCCGCCGCCGGCGATAATGCCGAGTCTAGGCGGCTTCGGCATCCGGTTGCGGTTGGCAAAGGCCACGCGAGGACGGCGTGCGGATGAAGGTGATCAGCTCCTGCAAGATC
>JAJYTL010000030.1 GCA_021793055.1 Pseudomonadota bacterium | reverse complement strand
TTGCGGGGGTGAGGCCACGTTCGTCAAGTGGTGGCTCGTTCCGGCCTGGGCGAAGGAAGAAGACCACACCTACAGTATGTTCAACGCCCGGGCCGAGAGCGTTGCCACCAGACGAAGCTTCTCGGGTCCGTTCCGCCATCGCCGGTGCCTGATCCCGGCCTCGGGCTTTTATGAATGGTCCGCGGCGGAAGAAGGCCGCCGCAAGACCCGCTTCTACATCACGACCCGCTCCGGCGCGCCGCTCACCTTCGCGGGACTATGGGAGCGGAACGAGCATCTCGGCATCGAGAGCTGCACCATCATCGTGACGGAGCCGAATGCACTCCTCGCGCGGATCCATGACCGCATGCCGGTCATCCTGGCACGGGAAGACTGGGAGAGTTGGCTCGAGGAGCCGCGGAAGGATCTTCTCCGGCCGGCGCCCGAGGACGATCTGATTGCCTTTCCGGTGCCTAGCAATATCCGGGACGATGATTCGCCCGACGTCCTGACGCCGCCGGCCAGCTAGCTTCCTTCACGTTAGCTTAGCTACCCAAGCCCTTCCCGCAATCACGTAGCATCCGAACATCGAGAACAAGTTTAATGTGTCCATCACGGCGACGCATTGGCGACGGCCGCATAGGGAGTTTCATGCAACTCCCTTCTTTCGTTCCCGCCAGCAAGATATGATAGTGCGAATGGATTCAGCGGTATGGCATCCCGAATTCGGAACACTCTCGTTTTGTTTACTACTGTGTCCTAAGTTTCCCAGACATTTTTTTGCCACTGTTTCTGATGGGTAAGAGATGTCGGAATTGAGAACATAACATACGTCCCTGTAGGATTGGCCTTCCTCAGCTTATTTGAAACACTCCAACCTCGTCGCATGTCGACAGGAGGTATGAATGCCACGTAGACAGAAGCTATCCGACGACGCCGTTCGCAGGATTTATACATCGAAGAATTCAGCGAAGGAGCTTTCCGCGCAATACGGCGTGTCCGTAAACACGGTGTATTTGATTCGCCAGGGACGTCGCCGTCAGGACGTTACCGGCGCCTCTTCTGGGCGCAGTGTTAAACAAAGACGGCAGGTGCGCCGGCCAGCCGAGCGACAGGTCGATATCAACGCGCTCGCTGACGCCGTGATCGATCGCCTCTTGAGGCGGCTGAAGAAGCTATAGGCCTCGATTGGGGCAGGGGGCGGACAAGGCGCTTTGCAGAAGCCTGTCCGCCGGGGATTCTAGCGGCCCCTCCCGTGAATCATCTCGGGGCGCCGCTGGTACTTGTACTCCAAGTACGCTGCCGCTGCGGCGATGCCAATGCCGGTCACCACGGCGAGTGACATGACACTACCGTATAGGATAGCGAGGATGACGGTGGCGAACCACATCCATCCAAGGATATCGGCGATGTGCGCTTCGGTCTTGGTCGGCATGGCGGCGACCTCCTTCTTCAATCCGGGATACCCTTGAGGGATGCGGACAGGGGCGGCTCTGGCCCTGAGCGGTCTGGCACGAACCGGATAATTCCGGCCTTCCCAGGCCGGTGGATACATCAGCGGTACCTGAACCCCTTGGTTCATTCCTCAGCCCGTCCGATGAAGATTCGGCGGCGGCTTCTTCATCACCACGAAGCCGCTGCGTTCGAGAAACTCGACCAGCCGTTCGGCGGTGATATTCGCCATCATCTCATCGCCGCCGCGGTGCCTTTTGCCGTCGCGATAGAGCAGCGCAAAGGACAGCGCCTCTCTGAGTTCCGACTCTGTCGCCGGACGTAGCGGTTCCGCCTCGATCACCATGCAGAGAGGCTAGCAAGGCTGACCGAACAAAACAAGAACATACTTCCGCCAAAGATGCATTACTTGCCGTCTAGCCGGCAGGGAACCCTTTGACGGGATGCACCCACTCGCGCCGTTTCCATTGTCAGATGAGCAAAGTAAAGCAGGAGGGGTTCAGTCGTGTGCGAATCGGCAGCAAGGTCGCGGGAGCCCCCGGCGGCGAGAAGCACACCTAATAAGTGGCACGTGAAGCCACGGACAAACCAGAAAAGGAAAGCCTGAAATCCCTGGCCGGGCGATTTCTTCGCCAAGGTTCGCCCTCTGCGTCAGCCCATGCCGCTTGAGGCAAGGCCAGAGTGGCAATCAATAAGTGAGCGCGCATAAGACCGGCCGAAGAACAGCTGTAAGGCAAATCGGCTGGCCAACGTGCGCACCTTGCTAACTCCGGTTGACGCAGGCGCCCCGCTATTGTCTCTTGGGCGGCGCAGAGCGAGAGGGACAAGACGTCCGGGCTGGAAACTTGGAAATGGCGTTTTTTTGAATCTTTGGAGCAAAACCAGAAGCGGTTTTGCCTAACCCATTGATTTGTCATGGGCACCAGGGACAGAAAATATTAGCCAGGGACAAGAAATATTAGCCAGGGACAAGAAATATTAGCCAGGGACAACGGGAGACAATCATGGCCGGGAGCGTGAACAAGGTGATTCTGGTGGGCAATCTCGGCCGTGACCCCGAGATCCGCTCGACCCAGGACGGCACCCAGATCGCCACCTTCTCGCTCGCCACCTCGGAAACCTGGCGCGACCGGCAATCGGGCGAGCGACGCGAGCGCACCGAATGGCACCGCGTCGTGGTGTTCAACGAGAACCTAGTCAAGATCGTCGGCCAGTATCTCAAGAAGGGCGCCAAGGTCTATATCGAGGGCCAGCTCCAGACCCGGAAATGGACCGACCAATCGGGCCAGGAGAAATACACCACCGAGGTGGTGCTGCCGCGCTTCCGCGGCGAGCTCACCATGCTCGACGGCCGCGGCGGCGAAGGCCGCGGCGCCGACTTCGCCGAAAGCGGCCCGCCGGTGGGCGGCTTCGGCGGCGGCGGCGGATCGGGCGGCGGCGCGGGCGGCGGCAAGGCGCCCGACTTCGACGACGAGATTCCGTTCTGACGCCGACGAATCCCGCCTGACCTTCCGGCCGCCGGCCGCGCCATCCTGGCGCGAAACCCGCCCCGCGCTAACCAAAGCTTAACCTCGACGTGCTTCAAGAAGGGATTGCGCTGGTCTGGGGATGGGTTCCGATCTCATGGCATTGCTCCCAGTGGCCGCCGAGAGCCGCGACGACGACGCGCCCGCGGCCGAGGCGGCGCACAGCCTGCTCGCCGCCGGCTTCAGCCATCACCGCGCCGGCCGCTACGCTGACGCCGAGGAAGTCTATCGCGCCGTCCTCAAACTGGTGCCGGACGATGGCGAGGCGCTGCATCTGCTCGCGCTGTTGCTGCGCCAGAAGGGCGAGCCCCTGGCCGCCGCCGAATGCCTGCGTCGCCTGATCAACGCGCGCCCCGATTTCGTCGAGGCCTATAACAGCCTCGGCAATCTGCTGCACGGCCTCGGCCGCGTCGAGGAGGCGACCGCCTGCTACAACCAGGCCCTGGCGCTGCAGCCCGACTATCCGGAGGCACGCTACAACCTCGGCAATCTGCTGGCCACGACCGGCCAGCCCGAGGCCGCCAAGGACGCCTACGAAGCGGCGATCAAGGTTCGCCCCGGCTTCGCCGAGGCGCTCGCCGGGCTCGGCCACCTCGCCCACGCCGCCGGCCGCTTCGAGGAGGCGGCCCGCTTCTATACCGCGGCGGTGACGGCGAAGCCCGATTTCGCCGCCGCCCATAACGCGCTCGGCATCGCCTTGCAAAAGCTCGGCCGCCTGCAGGAGGCGATCAAGTCCTATGACGACGCCATCGCCGCCGATCCCGGCTACGCCGTCGCCTACAGCAACCGCGCGACCGCGCTCACCGGGCTCGGCCGGCTGGATCAGGCGCGCGCCAGCGCCGAGGCCGCGATCGCCCACAATCCCGATTCGGCCGACGCGGAAAACAACTTCGCCCACGTGCTGCAGCGCCTCGGCCGCTCGCCGGAGGCGATCCAGCACTATCGCCGGGCGCTGCGCCTCAATCCAGCCTTCGCCGAGGCCCACAGCAACCTGATCCACGCGCTCGATTTCGACCCCGCCGCCGACATGGCGGCGCAACAGGCCGAGCGGCGCGCCTGGGACGAGAGTTTCGGCCGCCCCGCGACGCCGGCCGATGTCCATTTCGCCAATTCGCGCGAGCTTGGCCGGCGGCTTCGCATCGGCTACGTCTCGGCCGATTTCCGCGAGCACTCGGCGGCCTTCGCCTTCGCCGCGCCGCTCCTGAACCACGACCACGGCAACTTCGAGGTATTCTGCTATTCCGGCGTCACGCAGGAGGATGGCTGGACCGCGCGCTTCCGCCGCGCCGCCGACCACTGGCGCGACACCCGCAACCTCGACGACGACGCCCTGGCGGCGCAGATCCGCGCCGATGGCATCGACATCCTGGTCGATCTCTCCGGCCATACCGCCGGCAACCGGCTCAAGACCTTCGCCCGGCGGCCGGCCCCGATCTCGCTCAGCGCCTTCGGCCATGTCACCGGCACCGGCCTGGCGGCGATGGACTACGTTCTCGCGGATCCGGTGCTGATTCCGCCCGAATCCCGCAGCCTGCTGGCCGAGCAGGTGCTCGATCTGCCCTGCGCCATTCCCTTCTATGGCATCGACCAGCTGCCGGCGGTCGGGCCGCTGCCCGGCAAGGCCACCGGCCGCACCACCTTCGGCTGCCTCAACCGCCTCGGCAAGCTCACCCCCGGCGTGATCGAGGTCTGGGCCGCGATCCTCGACGAGGTGCCGGATTCGCGCCTGTTGCTGAAGGCGCGGGAATTGTCGGAAGCCGCCGTCCGGACCGATTACGCCCGCCGCTTCGCGGCCCACGGCATTGCCGCCGAACGCCTGATCTTCCGCGGCAAGAGCACGCGCCTGGCGCATCTCAAGACCTATCACGAGATCGACATCGCGCTCGATCCCTGGCCGCACGGCGGCGGCGTCACCACCTTCGAGAGCCTTGCGATGGGGGTTCCGGTCATCACCCTCAAGGGCCGCACGCCGGCGGAGCGGCTCGGCACCGCGATTTTGAGCCATCTCGAGCTCGAGACCTTCATCGCCGACGACCTCGAGGGCTATCGCGCCCTGGCCAAGGCGCGGGCCGAGAGCAAGGCGCCGCTGGCCCTGCTCCGGGCCGCGCTCCGGCCGCGAATCGAGGCCTCCGTGGCGGGCGATCCGGGGCAGTACGCGCGCGCCGTCGAGGCCGCCTACCGCGCCATCTGGCGGCGCTGGTGCGAGACCGCGTAGGGCGCAAAAACACCCATAGATTTCAGCAAGTTGAATACCCCTTCCCCGGGGGTCTCGGCGCTTGCCCATTGGGCCTGGGCATTGTATACCTTCGCAGGCGCTTTTTGCCCTTTCGCCACCCCTGCACTGTCCCGGTAGAACCGTTTGAGCGAGCACTCGCCCTCGTCTTTCGATATTGCCCCGATCACCATCGAGGAGGAGATGAAACGCTCCTACCTCGATTACGCCATGAGCGTGATCGTGGCCCGGGCGCTGCCCGACGTGCGCGACGGCCTGAAGCCGGTGCACCGGCGCATCCTCTATTCGGTCCACCGCAGCGGCTTCACCTCGGACAAGGCCCATCACAAGTCGTCGCACGTGGTCGGCGACGTCATGGGCAAGTATCACCCGCACGGCGACCAGGCGATCTACGACGCCATGGTGCGAATGGCGCAGCATTTCGCGATGCGCCTGCCGCTTCTCGACGGCCAGGGAAATTTCGGCTCGCTCGACGGCGACCCGCCGGCCGCCATGCGCTACACCGAAATCCGCATGGCGCGCTCGGCCGAGGCGATGCTGATCGACATCGACCGCGACACGGTCGATTTCCAGCCCAACTACGACAATTCCACCACCGAACCGACGGTGCTGCCGACCGAGTTCCCGAACCTGCTCGCCAACGGCTCAGGCGGCATCGCGGTCGGCATGGCGACCAACATCCCGCCGCACAATCTCGGCGAGATCATCGACGCCTGCATCGCCTATGTTGACAATCCGGAGATCGCCGACGCCGAGATCATGCGCCATGTGCTGGCGCCGGATTTCCCGACCGGCGGCATCATCCTCGGGCTGGCCGGCGTGCGCCAGGCCTTCCTCACCGGCCACGGCAGCATCACCGTGCGCGGCCGCGTCCACACCGAGGCCATCGGCCGCGACCGCGAGGCGCTGATCGTCACCGAAGTTCCCTATCAGGTGAACAAGGCAGCGATGATCGAGCGCATCGCCGAGGCGGTGCGCGCCAAGCGCATCGAGGGCATCTCGGAGCTGCGCGACGAATCCGATCGCGACGGCGTGCGCGTGGTGATCGAGCTCAAGCGTGACGCCTTGGCCGAGGTGGTGCTGAACCAGATCTATCGCTTCTCGCCGCTGCAGACGACCTTCGGCGTCAACATGCTGGCGCTGCATCGCGGCCGGCCAGTGATGATGTCGCTGAAGCAGATGATCGCCGCGTTCCTCGAATTCCGCGAGGAGGTGATCGGCCGCCGCACCCGCTTCCTGCTCGCCAAGGCGCGCGAACGCGCCCACGTCTTGGTCGGCCTCGCGGTCGCGGTCGCCAACCTGGACGAGGTGATCGCCCTGATCCGCGCCGCGCCCGACCCGGCGGCGGCACGCCAGAGCCTGATGGCGCGCGACTGGCCGAGCGCGACGCTGGCGGCGCTGTTCGCCCTGATCGCCGAGCCGGCGCGCGAAACCTATCGCCTGAGCGAGGCGCAGGCCCGCGCCATCCTCGATCTCCGCCTGCAGCGCCTCACCGCGCTTGGCCAGGACGAGCTCAACCGCGAGCTCGCCGAACTCGGCAGCAAGATCGTCGAATACCTCGGCATTCTCGGCAGCCGGCCGCGGCTGCTCGCGGTGCTGAAAGACGAACTCGCCAAGATCCGCGAGGCCTTCGCGACACCGCGCCGCACCGAGATCGCCGAGGCCGAGGCCGAGCACGAGCCCGAGGACCTGATCCAGCGCGAGGACATGGTGGTGACGGTGAGCCACGGCGGCTACGTCAAGCGCGTGCCCTTGTCGGCCTATCGGCCGCAGCGGCGCGGCGGCAAGGGCCGCTCCGGCATGGCGACGCGGGAAGCGGATTTCGTCACCCAGGTGTTCGTCGCCTCGACCCATACGCCGGTGCTGTTCTTCTCCAATCTGGGACGGGTCTACAAGCTCAAGGTCTACCGCCTGCCGCAGGCGACGCCGCAGGCGCGCGGCAAGGCGCTGGTCAATCTGCTGCCGCTGGCCGAGGGCGAGACCATCCACACCCTGATGCCGCTGCCGGAAGACGAGAGCGCCTGGGCCGACCGCTACGTTATGTTCGCGACCGCGCGCGGCAACGTCCGGCGCAACGCCTTGAGCGATTTCGGCAACGTCATGGCCAACGGCAAGATCGCCATGAAGTTCGAGGGCGAGGACGCAGGCGACCGGCTGGTCGCGGTGCTGCCCTGCAACGAGGACGACGACGTGCTGCTGAACGCCCGCGGCGGCAAAAGTATCCGCTTCCAGGCGAGCGACGTGCGCCAGTTCCAGAGCCGCGCCTCGGTCGGGGTTCGCGGCATGCGGCTGGCGGACGAGGATTTCGTCATTTCGATGGCGATCCTGCGCCACGTCGAGGCGACGCCGGAAGAACGCCGCGCCTATCTGAAGCATGCCGCGGCACTGCGCCGCGCCAGCGCCGAGGAGGAAGCAGCGGAGGCCGAAGCGGCGGCCGAGGAGGAGGAAGAGGCCGCCGAGGTGAGCCTGACGGCGGAGCGCATCGCCGAGCTCGGCGGCGCCGAGCAGTTCATCCTCACCGCCACCGCCAACGGCTTCGGCAAGCGCACCTCGGCCTACGAATACCGCGTCACCAACCGCGGCGGCTCCGGCATCATCAGCATCGACGTGCAAAAGCGCGGCGATGCGGTGGTCGCCGCCTTCCCGGTGGAAGCAACCGACCAGATCATGCTGGTCACCGACGGCGGCACCTTGATCCGCTGCCCGGTCGACGATGTGCGCATTGCCGGGCGCGGCACCGCCGGTGTAACCTTGTTCCGCCCGGCGGAAGGCGAGCAGGTGGTCTCCGCCGCCTGTCTCGGCGAAGCCGGCGGCGGCCAGAGCGACGGCGACGATAGCGACGACGGAGATGGCGGCGATGGCGGCGCCGATGCCGCCGTTGCCGAAGGAGACCAGGAAGAGGACGCATCGTGAGCAGGGAACGGATCGGGCTTTATCCCGGGACTTTCGACCCGATCCACAAGGGTCACTACGACATCATCACCCGCGCCGCCAAGCTGGTGGACAAGCTGGTGATCGGCGTCGCGGTCAACGCCGGCAAGGGGCCGTTCTTCGACCTCGACGAGCGCGTCGCCATGGTGCGGGGGGAAGTGGCGCGTCTGGACGGCCGCAACATCGCGGTCGAATCCTTCTCGACGCTCCTGATGCACAAGGCGATGGAGATCGGCGCCGAGATGATCATCCGTGGCCTCCGCGCCGTGTCGGACTTCGAATACGAATTCCAGATGGTGGGCATGAACGCCCGCCTCAATCCGGATATCGAGACCGTGTTCCTGATGGCCTCCGACAACCACCAGTTCATCTCGTCGCGGCTGGTCAAGGAGATCGCCATGTTGAACGGCGATATCCGCAGCTTCGTCTCGCCGCAGGTCGCGGAGCGCCTTCTGGCGCGTGTGCAGCAGTTGCAGAACGAGGACGCGGGCCGGGCTTAAGGCGGCCCGGCGCGACGAAGCCGCCGCGACGAAATTGCCGCGGGACCGGCGCTTTCGCCACCCCGCATTCGCCTGAATTCGATAGCCCGCATACGATAGAACGCCATGCGCGTCGATCTCTTTGACTACGAGCTGCCGCCGGCGCTGATCGCGACGCGGCCCCTGGAGCCGCGCGAGGCGGCAAGGCTTCTCGTGCTCGAAGGCGGCGACCTCCAGGATCGCCGCATCCAAGACCTGCCGGAGTTGCTCCGCGCCGGCGATCTTCTCGTGGTCAACGACACGCGCGTCATTCCGGCGCGGCTGTTCGGCCGCCGCGGCGCGGCGCGGATCGAGGTCACGCTGCATCAAAAGCTCGGCCCCGGCCTGTGGTCCGCCTTCGCGCGGCCGGGTCGGCGGCTCAAGCCCGGCGACGTCATCGCCTTCGCGGAAAATTTCGCCGCCCGCGTCGCGGAAAAGCGCGACAACGGCGAAATCCACCTCCGCTTCGAGTCGGAAGGCACCGCGTTCTGGCAGGCGCTCGAAGCACACGGCGTCATGCCGCTGCCGCCCTACATCGCCCGCCAAAGGCCCGAGGACGCGCACGACCAGCGCGATTACCAGACCGTGTTCGCGCGCGCGCGTGGCGCCGTCGCGGCGCCGACGGCGGGCTTCCATTTCACGCCTGCGCTGCTCGAGCGCTTGACGGCAAAGGGCATTCGCCATGTCGCCGTCACCTTGCACGTCGGCGCCGGCACCTTCCTGCCGGTCAAGGCCGAGGATACGGCGGACCACCGCATGCATGCCGAATGGGGCGAGATCGACGCCGCGACGGCGACGGCGATCAACGCGACGCGGGAGGCGGGCGGGCGCATCGTCGCGATCGGCACCACCAGCCTGCGGCTTCTGGAAAGTGCTGCGGCCGACGACGGCACGGTCCGGCCTTTCGCCGCCGAGACGCGGCTTTTCATCACCCCAGGCTATCGCTTCAAGGCGGTGGATATTCTGCTCACCAATTTCCATCTACCGCGCTCGACGCTGCTGATGCTGGTCTCGGCCTTGGCCGGGCGGGAGGCGATTCTCGCCGCCTATGGCCATGCGGTCGCGGCTGGCTATCGCTTCTATTCCTATGGCGATGCCTGCCTGTTGCATCGCGCGCCGGAGGCCGCGACATGACCCGCTTCGGCTTCGAGATCGCGGCCCGCGACGGCGCCGCCCGCTGCGGCCGGCTGTCGACCGCGCACGGCCCGGTGCTGACGCCGGCCTTCATGCCGGTCGGGACGCAGGCGACGGTCAAGGCGATGACGCCGGACGCGGTGCGCGAGACCGGCACCGATATCATCCTCGGCAACACTTATCACCTGATGCAGCGCCCGGGGGCGGAACGCATCGCGCGGCTCGGCGGCCTGCGCCGCTTCATGCGCTGGCCGGGGCCGATCCTCACCGATTCCGGCGGCTATCAGGCGATGTCGCTCTCGGAACTGCGCACGCTCGACGAAACCGGCATCACCTTCCGCTCGCATCTCGACGGCAGCCGCCAGCACTTGACGCCCGAGCGCGCGATCGAGGTGCAGCATCTCCTGGATTCGACGATCACCATGGTGCTCGACGAATGCACGCCGTTTCCGGCAACCGAAGAACAGGCGGCGCGCTCGATGCGGCTCTCGCTCGCCTGGGCCAAGCGCTCGCGCGACGCCTTTCGCCCGCGCGACGGCTATGGCCTGTTCGGCATCGTCCAGGGCGGCGTCTATCCCGACCTTCGCGCCGAATCGGCGGCCGGCCTCAAGGCGCTCGATTTCGACGGCTATGCCGTGGGCGGGCTTGCGGTCGGCGAGGGGCAGGCGGCGATGTTCGAGGTCCTCGACGTCACGGTGCCGCACCTGCCGGCGGAAAAGCCGCGCTACCTGATGGGCGTCGGCAAGCCGAGCGATCTCGTCGGCGCCGTCCAACGCGGCATCGACATGTTCGATTGCGTGCTGCCGACCCGCTCGGGCCGCACCGGCCAGGCCTTTACCCGCCGCGGCGCGGTCAATATCCGCAACGCCCGCCACGCCGACGATCCGCGCGCCCTCGACTCCGACTGCCGCTGCATGACCTGCGGCGGCTTCTCCCGCGCCTATCTGCACCATCTGGTCAAGGCCAAGGAAATCCTCGGCGCGATCCTGCTCACCACCCACAACCTGCACTATTACCAGGATCTGATGGCCGCCCTGCGCGAGGCCATCGGCGCGGGCCGCCTGGCCGCCTTCGCGGCCGAATTTGCCGCCCGCGAGGCCGGCGGCGATATCGCGGCGCTGGCGGGCGCGGCGGCAGCGGACGCGGCGCCGCATCCCGCCGACGGCGGCTAGCGGACTTGAAGCACGATCCCGAAAGCCTCAGCGCGGAACGGGCCGCCGGCCGCCGGCACAAGGCCGCGCCGCGATCGCGCGCGCCAGGTTGCTCTCCGCCTCGGCCAGCAACCGCTCGAGCAGCGCACGCTTCCGGTCGTCGAGATCGCGGTCCAGCATCGCCCGGTAATGGGAGATGTTCATCTGAATGATGATGGGTTCCTCAACCATGGTCGCGCCTCCGTTAAGGGGGGAGCGGGAGCGCGCGCGACCTCTGCTCGGGGAGGCCTGCGCCTCTCTCAGCCGGCGGGAGCCCATGCCATCATCGCCGCCGGTCGCTCAAGGCTACGTCGCGCCAAAGCCCGAGTCGAGCCGATTCGCGCGGCGCCAATCGCGTCGCGGCCGGCCGAGCGCGATCGTTGACGCCTTCCGGAGCGCCGCCTATGTTCAGCCCCGCGTCGGGTGCCCGTAGCTCAGCTGGTAGAGCACGTGACTTTTAATCACGGGGTCCAGGGTTCGAATCCCTGCGGGCACACCAATTAATACAATGCCTTGGTCGAGAGAGGCCCCGAAGCCAAGGAAACCGCCCGGCCGGCCCGGCCGGGAGCTTCGTGGCGCGCCGCGCCTGCTTGGCGCGGCCGGGATTGACCGGATCGCTCGGCCGAGCCCCTTCGCGAACGCCCCGCTCTTCGCTAAGATATCGGCATGATCTACGCCGTGATCGCATGTATGCATGGTGCAGTGGCTCAAGCGCTGCCGACCATGCCACAGGACTGGCGGCAGCTCGCGGCGGGGCAGTGCCGCGTCATGACCGGCCCGCTCGTGCCCTCGGAAGCCGAGCGGCCTTTCGGCGGCTTTGCCTATTCAACCGACAAGACGCTCTGCCTCAAGAACGCCCAGTGGTGGCGCCGCCAAGGCGGCATGGGGCCGCGAGACGTGTATCTCGCCCGGTGCTTCCAGATCAACGCGCCCGAGTGGCAGCCGGTGCAGTAAAAAGCCCGGCCGGCGCCGGCCGGGGTAAGAGCATGGTGCGGAAAGGCGGAGCCCGCTTTTCGCACAAGATCACGCACCACGTCATCTAGACCGCGCTCGGACGCGATTTGGGTTCGATGCGACCCAAATTCGTCGCGCGCTTGGAGAGCAGCGGCCCCGGCGCCCAGCGGGGGAGCGAGCGCGCGAGACCGCTGATGAAGCTCACGGCGGACGCAGCGGTATCCTGCGCCGCTTGAGCGCAGCGAGCGATTTGCCGCAAACAACACAAACAACAATTGCCCCAAATTTGCCCCGCCGCGACGGCTGCGGACTTCGCTAAACTTCGTTCCGGATAAGTTGCGGATTGGGCGGCGAATATCGGCAAACGGGCAAGTCTACGGAAAAATTCCATAACATAGATTACTGCCGCATCGGGATAATTCCGCGAAGCCATTAAATATATCGACCCATCTGTGGCCTGCTCTATTTGTCATAGGTTTGTAATTTCCTTTTTTAGCTTTCTGTTAACTCGGGAATGAGGAAATACGAATCGTCGCCTAGGCGTATCGGCGGACTTCAGGTTTTGCCCCCTGCAAGGCTTCCCGCACCCTCGCCGCGCCCGGTTTCACGACCCGCCGCGACGCGCAATCCGGACCTTTCGATCCGGCCGCGTTTCGGGCCGACCCCTCAATGTTCAAGAAGGAGACTGACGACATGCGCAAGCACCCGACCTGGCTGATGGTCGCGACCGTCGCCACCCTCGGCATCAATCTCGCCCTTCTCGGCCCCGCCCTCGCCGCCGGCTCGACGACGACTACGCCGACGACCGTCGTCACACCCACGATCGGCGGCCCGACGGTCAGCGGTCCCAGCATCACGGGTCCCAGCATCGACGGCCCGAACGTCGACATCGAGGGGCCTGCTGTCCAAGGACCCAACGTCGAGACGCCGGAAGTGGCCAAACCCGAAGTCGAGACGCCCGAGGTAAATACGGCCGAGATCGCCGTGCCGCAGATCACCAGACCCGAGATCCAGCGCCCGGAAATCGAAGCCCCTGAAATCCAGCGGCCCGAAATCCAGCGCCCGGAAATTTCCACGCCAGAACTGGATCACTAAACCCGAGCCTTAGGGCCGGCCACTTAAGCACGACCGGCAACCTGCAAACCAATCGCCCACATAAAAGGGACGCCAGCGTCCTGCCAGCCCGGCACGCTCGGTCCGGCAGGACGCCGTTTGCCGCGTCGGAGCTGAGTCACTTTCGTCCAAGGGGGAAGAACCAATGAAGAAATTTTTCGCGGCCGCATGCCGGCTTGCCATCGCCGGCGCGTTCGCCGCGCTGTTGCCCGGGGCCGCGCAAGCCGAGGCGGCGCAAGCCGCGCCCCGTATCACCCTCGGGAGCGTACCGGCGTTTTTCTCCGGCACCTACGGCACAAGCAAGACGATCAACATTTTTTATGTCCCGACTTATATCGAGTACCGCAAGGACCGCTTGCGCCTCAAACTGACGATGTCTTACGAGGCGGTGACCGACCTGCCGCAAGGCGCGAGCCTCAGCGGCGCCGCCGTCTCGAGCCGCGGCGGCCAGACCGCGACGCGCTCCGCCTCGGGTCTCGGCGATACCTGGCTCGAGGGCCGCTACACAGTGCTCAAGGGGCACGATCTTCTGCCCAGCCTGACGCCCTACGCCAAGATCAAGTTCGCCACCGCCTCGCACGCGGCGGGGCTCGGCTCGGGGCGGAACGATTATGAAATCGGTCTCGGCCTCGACGATCGCGCCGGCGATTATGCCTTTCCGTTCGCCCACGTCGGCTATCGTTTCGTCGGCAAGCCCGCCGGTCTCGCGCTGCGCAACATTGCGACCTATGACGTCGGCGTCAGCTACGTGCTGCCGCATGCGCGGTCGAATATTGTCACCGCCATGTTCTCGGGCTCGCAGTCGGAAGAGAAGGGCTACGCCGGCCCGGCCGACGCCATCGTAGCCTGGAACTACAACGTCACCACCGCCGGCAGCGGCATCCAGCTTTACGTCGACAAGGGCCTGACCAATGGCAGCGCCAACTACGGCGTCGGGCTGGGCGGCCAGATCGTGTTCTGATCCCGGCCGCGGCGGCTTCGCTTCGCGCCGGGAGGCAAGGGCGGACGAAAAAGCCCCGCCCTTCCAGGCGGGGCTCTCGGGGGAACGCGCGGCCGCGGCGATCATCGGGAAATTCGCGCCCGCCGCGCCGCCTGATCACTTCCACGGCTGCGGCCGCGATATCCTGCGGCGCAAGTCCACAATAAGCTTGCGCCGCGGCCCCCGGGGCCGGCGGATCGCCGGCTTGGCTAGCCCGCGGCCTTCTGTCACTTCATCATGGCAAGGGTCAAATCGTTCGAGATGTCCATGAACTTGCTATGCTAGGTCATGGCTTCCTGCGCCTCGTGCTTGTGGCCGCTGACCGCGAGACGCAGCACCTTCGCCGCCTCCTTGTGAAAATCCGCGCGAAGGCGACAGCAGGTTTCGTATTCCGGCAGGTTCTTCACTGCGGCCGGGATCGACGTGCCATAAAGCCAACGACGGAGGTCGCACAGATTATCCTTGTCGATCTGCTCCGGCGTGTACTCGGACTTGCCGGTTTCGATCGCCGTGGCGAGCCGGCCTTTCCACAGGCCGTGGCCGCCGACCACCTTTGAAATTTCTTCTCGTATGGACATTTTTATCTCCTGCGCGCGCAATAACCGCAAACGGTTTAGGCCTATATGCCCAATATCGCGCCAACGATAGGTCGCGCGCCATAAAGGAACGGTTTAACCGCCGCCGGCCGCGGCGAAATCCGCCTCTGGCGCCGGCGCGCGATTCGCAGGAAAATCGGCGTCGTCCCGTGTGTTAAGCAGGACCGCGGCAAACCGCCGGCCAAAGCCCACTTTGGCCGCGTCGGGATTTTGCCCTCGGGCAGGGGACGTGGGGACAATTCGGGAGACCGTCATGGCGCTTAAGCCCGCCCGGCCGAGGTTCGCGCGGCACCGGGAAGCCCCGAGGCCGCGGCAGCGCCCGCAGCACCGCCATGGATGACAAGCCAAACCCGCAAGCCGGGGCAGAGAACCGGCCGCATTTGCGGCCTCCCGGCCCGCCGATGTCGGCGGCGCGCCGCGCGCTCTGGATCGCTTTGCTCGGGGCCGCGGTCGCCGGCCTTGTGTTCTGGATCGGAAGCCGCCCGAAGGGCGGGCCGCCCGGCGCCCGCTTCGCCATGGAAGGGCCGGTGCCGGTGGTGGTCGCGACCGCGGCCAAGGGCGATATCGACGTCGTCCTGCGCGCGCTCGGCACGGTGACGCCGATCGCCATGGTGACCGTACGCAGCCAGATCAGCGGCACCATCGTCCGGCTTGACTTCACGGAGGGGCAGGAGGTGGCGAGGGGCGCGCCCCTGGCCGAGATCGACGCCCGCCCCTACGAGGCACAGCTCGCGCAAGCGCAAGGCCAGCTCGCGCGCGATCAGGCGCTGCTCGGCGACGCCAAGGCCAATCTCAAGCGCTATCGCGTTCTGGCGCGCCAGGATTCGATCGCCCGCCAGCAGCTCGAAGACCAGGAATTCCTCGTCCGCCAGTACGACGGCACCGTCGCCGCCGACCGGGCGCTGGTCGAGACCGCCAAGCTCAACATCGCCTATTGCCACATCGTCTCGCCAATCGCCGGGCGCGTCGGCCTGCGCCAGGTGGACGCCGGCAATTACGTGACGCCGGGCGATGCCAACGGCATCGCGGTGGTGACGCAAATGCGGCCGATCTCGGTTCTGTTCAGCCTGCCGCAAAACGATCTGCCGGAAGTGCTGCGCCGTCTTCGCACCGGCGCCACGCTCGAAGCCACCGCCTACGACGGCGCCGGCACGGAAAAGCTCGCGAACGGTAGCCTTTCCGCCATCAACAACCAGATCGACACCGCCACCGGAACGATCGAGCTGCGCGCCGATTTCGCCAACCGGAACGAGACGCTTTATCCCAATCAGTTCGTCAACATCCATCTTCGGGTCAAAACCGTGACCGGCGCAACCCTGGTGCCGGCGGCGGCGATCCTGCACGGCCAACCCGGCGCCTATGTCTATCTCGTGCGGCCGGACCAGACCGTGATCGCGCGGCCGGTCACGCTCGGCCCGAGCGAGGACGGCCGCGTCGCCATCACGGCCGGCCTCGCGCCCGGCGATCGCGTCGTCGTCGACGGTGCCGACAATCTTCGCAACGGCGCTAAGATCGTGCTCAGAAGCGCGAACGGCGGCGCGGCCGTGAGCGGCGCGCCCGAACAACGCCGGCCCGCGCGGCACCCGGCGCCGTGAGCGGCGGCGCGGCCCGGCGCGGCGAGGGAGAACGGGGTTGAACCCGAGCCGCCCCTTCATCCTGCGCCCGGTCGCGACCTCGCTGCTCATGGCGGCGATTATGCTGGTCGGCGTCGTCGCGTTCCGTTTCTTGCCGCTCGCCGCCCTGCCCGAGGTCGATTACCCGACGATCCAGGTGCAGACCTTCTATCCCGGCGCCAGCCCCGACGTGATGACCTCGTCGGTGACCGCGCCGCTGGAGCGCACCTTCGGCGAAATGCCGGGCTTGAAGCAGATGTTCTCGACCAGCTCGGGCGGCGCCTCGGTGATCACGCTGCAATTCGACCTCGACCTCGATCTCGATATCGCCGAGCAGGAGGTCCAGGCCGCAATCAACGCCGCCGGCAATCTGCTGCCCGCCGACCTGCCGGCACCGCCGATCTATGCCAAGGTCAACCCGGCCGACGCGCCGATCCTGACCCTGGCGCTGACCTCGAAGACCCTGCCGCTGCCCAAGGTCGAAGACCTCGCCGACACGCGGCTGGCGCAGAAGATCTCGCAGATCTCGGGCGTCGGGCTGGTCAGCATCCAGGGCGGGCAGAGGCCGGCGGTGCGCATCCAGGCCGACCCGCGGGCGCTCGCCGCCTACGGCCTCAACATCGACGACCTGCGCACCACCATTGCCAATGCCAATGTCGACATTCCGAAGGGGAGCTTCGACGGGCCGGCCCGCGCTTACAGCATCAACGCCAACGACCGACTGACCAACGCTGCGCAATACGAGAACCTGGTCATCGCCTACAAGAACGGCGCGCCGGTGCGCCTGTCCGCCGTCGCCAAGGTGGTGAACGGCGCCGAGAACGACCATTTGGCGGCCTGGGTGGACACCGTGCCGGCGGTGATCCTCAATGTCCAGCGCCAGCCCGGCGCCAATGTCATCGCGGTGGTCGACCGCATCAAGGCGATGCTGCCGAAACTGCAGGCGGCGATGCCGGCCGCGATCTCCGTCGCGGTGGTCACCGACCGCACGACGACGATCCGCGCCTCGGTGCGCAACGTCTCGTTCGAGCTCGGCCTCGCGGTCGCGCTGGTGGTGCTGGTGATCCTGCTGTTCCTGCGAAGCGCGCGGGCCACCGTCATCCCGAGTCTTTCCGTGCCGCTGTCGCTGATCGGCACACTCGCGGTCATGTATCTGCTCGGCTTCAGCCTGAACAACCTGACGCTGAGATCGGAA
>JAJYTL010000029.1 GCA_021793055.1 Pseudomonadota bacterium | reverse complement strand
TGGCTCGCGGCCGTCATCCTCGCCCTGGTATTCGGCGGCACCGTCTCGCTCGCCGTCGCGGCCGGCGCCGGCATTGCCGCCGCCGCGGGGTATTTTGGATACAAGTTCTGGCGCCGCCCCGAGCTCTTTCGCCGGAGGGAGCCATAGAATTGCGCACACCGATTTCCGCGCAATTGCTGCCGCACGCGCCAACGCGCGCCAACGATCGGCTCAGGGACCAAGGAACTCTTCACAGACCGCCAGGGCGAGCTGCGTGCCGAGAGGACGTTCAAACAGGCAGCAGCACGGTCTGAGCGCGAATACGAGATCATCACCGAAGGCCAGGGCAGCCCGCGCCGGGTCGAAGGCTCCTCTTTATTGCTGCGGGCTCGATTTGGGCGGGCCGCCCAGCATGGACGCCAGCTCCCGCAAGCCAATCGCCTCGACGCCGTCCGCCTTTTGGTAGCGCTCCTCCCCGGAATAGACGATGAAGCTTCGCTCCGGTTTCAGATCTTCGCGCGCGTGGTGGAATCCCTTGTCGAGCTTTGGCGTCAGCCCGCGCTTGATTTCCACGGCCCACAGCTTCCCGCCGGGCATTTCGAGCACCAAGTCAATCTCGGCACCTGCTGCCGTGCGATAGAAGCTCGCGTTTACCTGCTCCGGTGCCGCACTGAGCAGATTCTCGATGACGAAGCCTTCCCAGCTTCCGCCGGCAACCGGGTGGCCCAGAACTGCCTCGTGGTCATCGAGTCCAAGCAGTGTGTGGACGATGCCGCTGTCACGCACATAGACTTTGGGCGACTTGACGAGGCGCTTGCCGACATTGGCATGAAGCGGGGGGAGGCGGCGCACCAGCAGCAGATCGACGAGCAGGTCGAGATAACGGGAGACGGTTTTGCCGTCCACGCCGAGGCCGCGCGCTATTTGCGCCGCATTCAATAGACCGCTCTGGACATGCGCGAGCATGGTCCAGAACCGGCGCAACGTTTCCGCCGGCACACGCGGGCCGAGCTGCGGGATGTCACGCTCCAAATAAGTGCGGATGAAATTCTTGCGCCAAATAGCGCTTTCCTTATCGCTCTCGGCGAGAAAGCTGTCAGGGAATCCGCCCCTGATCCAGAGCCTCTCGCGCTTGTCACCGTTGGCTTCGAGCACGTTCAATGGCCCAAGCTCGACATAGGCAATTCGGCCCGCGAGGGATTCACCCGATTGCCTGAGCAGGTCGATCGACGCCGAGCCGAGAAGCAGGAACCGGCCGGCCTTAAGGCCACCTCTGCGTCCTTTGTCGATGAGGCCGCGCAGCGTCTGGAACAGCTCTGGCGTCCGCTGCACCTCATCCAGAATGACGAGCTTGTCTTCATGCCCGGACAGATAGAGCGCGGCATCGGCCAGCTTTTCCCGGTCGGCTGGGTCTTCGAGATCGAGATAGACGCTCGGCCGCCTGTCCGCGATCTGTTCGGCAAGCGTCGTTTTGCCCGCCTGACGCGGCCCGAGCAGCGCTACGGCAGGGAACTGGTTAAGGCGGGCAAGAACGGTTTCGGTCTTTTGTCGCGGTATCATCCGCGTAATTATGGTGTATTATGCCATAAATACAATGATAAAGCGTAATAACTGGCCTTCCTCTCGCAAATCCGGTGCATCGTGCCGGGATTGCGAGGAAGCAAGGAAGTAAGGACTCAAGGACCCAAGGACCCAGCTGCAACACTCGCCCGGACGCCAACCTGATAGGCCCGTATGGTGACACCACGCGGTCATCTTCCTATTCACAGTGCAACTGCGCGCACTGCAAAGGTGTCCACCCGGAAGGGCGCACTCCAGTGCTCATTGCGGCCGCAAGTTCCATGCCCAGTTTGCCGTCTGCGGTCCGAACCCTGTTCGGCTGGACAAGCTGATCAAAGCGGGTTATCGAAAAGCCTGGGAGAATAAGTTATCCACAAGAGTGCAAACGGATGCTGGCAAGCTATTCTTCATACGCTGAGGAAGGCATCGATATCCTCAAGCGTACGAAGACCTCTGACCTGGATCGTCGGATGGCGCAGGCGATCGGCCACGTCGCGTCGGCTCTGACAGCACGCTTGCCGGTTCTGATCTGCGGCAATGGCGGCTCGGCCTCGGACGCCATGCATATCGCGGGCGAACTCGCGTCGCGGTTTCTCATCGAGCGGCCGGGCCTCAAGGCAATCGCGCTCGGCGCCAATGTCGCAACGCTGACCGCCTGGAGCAACGATTACGCTTACGAAACCGTCTATGCCCGGCAGGTCGAAGCCTATGGTGAGCCGGGAGGCGTGGTCTGGGGGCTCAGCACCAGCGGCAATTCGAAGAACGTCGTCGCCGCCTTCGAGCGCGCGAAGGCGATGAAAATGACCACTGTCGCGATGACTGGGGAAGGCGGTGGCAAGCTTGCCGCCCTTGCTGATGTGCTGTTGGACGTGCCGTCGCGCTCCACGCCCCGTATTCAGGAGGTACATATTTCCATGTACCATTACATCTGCCAACGCGTCGAAGAGCGTTGCGCCGCGGCGCTGCTGGCAGGCGTGGGTGAGCAGATTCCCTCACGATAGACTTCCGCTGACACCTAAAGCGCGGCATGGTTATCAAGAGGCGGTGCCCGGGGCCGAGAATTCAGGTCAGCTGATCGGCGCGGCTTGAGGGCGTCTTGGGTCTGCGCGCGCCTCTTCTATTCTTCTATGTGACTTTCTTGAGATTACTGCGCGGACCGGTCAGAGAGGGGCTCATTTCCATTGGGTTGCGAAGGTAAGGGAAAGATGACGAAGAGGCGCTTCTTTTTGGTCGTAGCGGCCCTATGCATAGTTATGCCGAGCCTCTACGGTTGCGGGCGCAAAGGAAAGCTGTCGGCTCCGCCCGGTGCCAACCCGGCTAATTCCCGAGTACGACTGCCATCCACTGGTGAGCCAGGGAGATCCTGATAATTTCAATAACAGACATCTGAGTTTAATTATAATTTTCTCATTTTTTTCAGCGCCCCAATGCCTAGGGGATCGGATAGTACAGGCCGCGAGCTATAAATGATGAAACGTGTTTATACCAAACTCTCATGGTGGCTGGATCAAGATCGCCGCCGAAATTTTTAATCTCTAATGGCTGGTTGTGCAACTTTCGGTTGCGCTATCTAAAGCAAGTGTCATGTGCATGTATATAAGTGGAAATAAGGCGGTTCGCAGACGGAGATCTGTTTCGGTGATACCGTGTCAAGCGCGAGAGCCTGAGCTATTTTGTGCATCTCAGAGACAAGCTTGAAAAATTGATCGGCATTCGACCCGGAATCGGCTAAACCCTACGGTCGGCTGCGCCGGAGTCTATGTGGTCGCATAGGGAGTAGTGGATATAAAGGCTGCGAAGATGGCGATCGGGCGACGAGACGGGGGCGAGGCGGGCCAATCTCAAGTTTTCCATTAGGAAATACAGACCGCAACGCGGAGGGGCGTGTCGCTGCTTCGGCATTCGGCTGGGGGCGACGTTTCCCCCATTTGTTGTGGTGGTACGAAAGGGGCTTTCGGGTTACGCATACGATGTGGGTTTGAGCCAAGTGACAAAGGGAGAAGGGATGGGATTGGAGCGAACAGAAGCTGTAGTGCCGATTATTGACCTCGCGCGCATCTATCGCTCGCTTCGTCTGATTCGTCGGGCCGAGGAAGAGGTCGCGCGTATCTACCCCTCTGACAAGATCAAGAGTCCGGTGCACCTTTCGATCGGCCAGGAGGCGATCGCGGTCGGGGTTTGCGATGCGCTCAGGCCCGAGGACGTGGTGTCGCCAACCTACCGCGGCCATGCCGCCTATCTCGCCAAGGGCGGTTCGCTGAAGCTGATGATGGCCGAGCTTTACGGCAAGGTCACCGGCGTCGCGGGCGGCAAGGGCGGCTCGATGCACCTGATCGAGATGGGCCATAACGTGCTCGGCGCCTCGGCCGTGGTCGGCACCACGATCCCTGTCGCGCTAGGCTATGCGCTCGCTCTCAAGCGCGCCCGCGAGCCGCGGGTCGTCGCCGTCTTTTTCGGCGACGGCGCCACCGAGGAGGGGGTGTTTTCCGAGAGCCTCAATTTCGCGGCCTTGCAGAAGCTGCCGGTGGTTTTTGTCTGCGAAAACAACTTCTACGCCATCCACACCCCGATCCCGAAGCGTTGGGCAACTCAGCGCCTGTGCGAGCGGGTCGCGACCTACGGCATCCCGACGCACCACATCGACGATGGCGACCCCTTGAAGATCCGCGACGTGGTGGCCGACGCGGCTGCGCGCATGCGGGGCGGCGACGGCGGCCCCGTCTTCATCGAATGCCGCACCTACCGCTGGCGCGAGCATGTCGGCCCGAATGAGGACTTCGACGCTGGCTACCGGCGCCGCGCCGATCTCGAACCATGGCTCGCGGGCGATCAGGTCGAGATCATCGGCCGCCGCCTGCCGCCGGGCGAGCGCGCCGCCATCGACGCCGCGATCGAGCGCGAACTCGCCGAGGCCGTGGATTTCGCCGAAACCAGTCCGTTCCCGCAACGCGAGGCTCTTTACACGCATGTCTATGCCGGAAAGTAACCAGCGCCTGCTGACCTATGTCGACGCCTTGCGCGAGGCGGTGGCGCAGGAGATGCGCCTCGATCCGCGGGTCTTCGTCTTCGGCCTCGATGTCGACGACCACAAGGCGATCCAGGGGTCGACCCGGGGCCTTCTGGATGAATTCGGGCCGGAGCGGGTGTTCGGCACGCCGCTCTCGGAAGACGCCATGACCGGTGTCGCGATCGGCGCGGCGATGGCCGGGATGCGGCCAATCCATGTTCATATCCGCATGGATTTCCTCATGCTGGCGATGAACCAGCTGGTCAACATCGCAGCCAAGAGCCATTATATGTATGATGGTCAGGTGCGTGTGCCGCTTGTCGTGCGCAGCATGATTGGCAAGTCGTGGGGCCAGGGCGCGCAGCATTCGCAAGGCCTGCATGCCATGTTTATGCACGTGCCGGGCTTGAAGGTGGTGGCGCCCTCGAACGCCCATGACGCCAAGGGCTGCATGATTGCCGCCATCCGCGACGACAATCCCGTCATCTTTGTCGAGCACCGCCTGCTTTATAGCACCGATGCGCTGGTGCCCGAGGAGGCGTTCGAGGTTCCCTTCGGCAAGGCCCGGATCACCATGCCGGGCAAGGACATCACCATCGTCGGCATCTCCAACATGATGATGGAATGCCTGCGCGCGCATGAGCTTTTGGCCGAGCAGGGCATCGAGGCCGAGGTGATTGACCCGATTTCGCTGATGCCCCTCGACATCGACACCATCCGAAAATCCGCCGGCCGCACCGGGCGCCTGCTTGTGGTCGACAACGCCTGGACCAGCTGCGGCGCCAGCGCCGAGATTATCGCCGGCGTCGCGGAAGCCCTCGACGGCGGCAGGCCGATTCACATGCGCCGCATGGGCTATGCGCCGACCACCTGCCCGACGACGCCGGTTCTGGAGGATGCCTTCTATCCCAACGCCGCGACCATCGCCGGGGCGGCGCACGCGATGGTGCGCCCGGACAAGACTTGGCAGCCCGACCCGGAACGCGCCAAGCTCGCCTATCAGGTCAAGTTCCGCGGACCGTTTTGAATCCTTATCTGCATACCGGATCCCTTAGACACGCCGAGGCATTTTCATGTTCTACGAGTTGGCCGTCAGTAGTTGGGGCGACGAGGAGATCGCGGCTATCCAGCGCGTCATCGCCTCTAACCGCTTCACCATGGGTCCGAACGTCGCGGCCTTTGAGGCGGCCTTCGCCGCCTATCACAGCGCCAAATATGCGGTGATGGTGAATTCCGGCTCCTCCGCCAATCTGATCGCGACCGCTGCGCTCTGCTACAAGAAGGACCGGCCTCTCGCGCGCGGCGACGAGGTCATCGTGCCGGCGATTTCCTGGGCCACGACCTATCATCCGCTGCAGCAATACGGCCTCAAGCTTCGCATCGTCGACGTTGAGCTCAATTCCATCAACATGGACGTGAGCCAGCTCGAGGCGGCACTGACCCCGAAGACCCGGGCCATCGTCGGCGTCAGCATCCTCGGCAATCCGGCCGCGCTCGACGTCATGCGCGCCTTCGCCGATAAGCACGGCCTCTATTTCCTCGAGGACAACTGCGAATCGCTCGACGCCGAGATCGCTGGCCGGAAGACTGGCACCTTCGGCCATATTGGCACCTTCAGCTCGTTTTTCTCGCACCACATCTCGACCATGGAAGGCGGCCTCATCATCACCGACGACCGCGAGCTCTACGAGCTCTCGAAGTCGCTTCGGGCGCACGGCTGGGTGCGCGACCTGCCGCCCGATTCGCCGCTCTACGAGAAGCGGGACGACGATTTCTTCGAGGCCTACCGCTTCATCCTGCCGGGCTATAACGTGCGCCCGACCGAGCTCAACGGCGCCATCGGCACGGTGCAGCTCGGCAAGCTGCCGGCGATGACGGCGGCGCGGCGCAGGAACTGGGCGCTGTTCACCAAGCTTTTCGCCGGCGACAACCGCTTCCTGATCCAGCGCGAGAACGGCAAGAGCTCCTGCTTCTCGCTCACCATCGTTCTCAATCCCGAGCTCGGCCTGCCACGCGAGAAGATTCTGCAAGCGCTGAAAGACGCCGACATCGGCTATCGTATCATCACCGGCGGCTGCATCACGCGGCACGACGTCATCAAGTACTATTCCTACACCACGGTCGACGACCTCCCGAACGCGAACTTGGTTCACGATCAGGGCTTCTTCGTCGGCAATCATCCGACCGATCTCTCGGCGCAGATTGAGCGCCTTCACGAGGTCCTCGACAAGGCAGCGCGCTAAAGGCGTTAAAGAAAGAGGGACGACAGTCATGGCGAAGGGGCTATCCATTCTGGTGACGGGCGGCGCGGGCTATCTCGGCTCGGTGCTCGCGCCAGCACTGCTCGCGGCCGGGCACAAGGTCTCGGTGCTCGACAACTTCATGTTCCAGCAGAACAGCCTGGCGCCGCTTTGCGCCGATCCGAACTTCGACGTGGTCAATGGCGACGCGCGCCAAGAGCAAGTGTTGGCGCCGTTGGTGAAGAAGGCGGACGTCGTTATCCCCTTGGCCGCGCTGGTCGGCGCGCCGCTCTGCAACAAGGATCCGATCGGGGCGACCTCGACCAACCGCGACGCCATCGGGACCCTCGCCAAGATGATGTCGCCAGCGCAGCGCATGATCGTGCCGATCACCAATAGCGGCTATGGCGTCGGCGAGCCGGGCAAGGAATGCACCGAGGAGTCGCCGCTTCGTCCGGTCTCGCTCTACGGCCGCAACAAGGTGGAGGCGGAGCAGATCGCGCTCGGCCGCGAAAATGCCATCAGCCTGCGACTCGCCACCGTATTCGGTATGGCGCCGCGCATGCGGATCGATCTTCTGGTCAATGATTTCGTCCATCGCGCGGTCACCGACCGCTTCGTGGTGCTGTTCGAGGCGCATTTCAAGCGCAACTACATCCACGTCCGTGATGTTGCCCGCGCCTTCCTGCACGCCATCGACAACTTCGAGGCGATGAAGGGCGGGCCCTACAACGTTGGTCTGTCGGACGCTAATCTCTCCAAGGCGGAGCTCTGCGAGCGGATCAAGGCACAGTTGCCGAACTTCATCTATCTGGAGGCGCCGGTTGGCGAGGACCCTGACAAGCGCGACTACATCGTCTCCAATGCCAAGATCGAGGGAACCGGCTACAAACCTGCTTATTCGCTGGACGACGGCATCCGCGAGTTGATCAAGGGCTACCGCATGATCCGCAACTCGGTCTACGGTAACGTCTAGGCCGGACCGGACGGGGAGGCGACAGGTGACCGCGAGCGCGCCGCTGTTCAGCTTCGAGGGCAAGCGGGTGTTCGTCGCCGGCCATCGTGGCTTGGCCGGTTCGGCGATCGTCCGCCGCTTGGCCGCCGAGGGCTGCGCCGTCCTCACCGTCGATCGCGAGCGGCTCGACCTTCGCCGCCAAGCCGAGGTCGAGGCGTGGCTTGCCGCCAACAAGCCGGACGCGGTCTTCGTCGCTGCTGCCACCGTCGGCGGCATTCAGGCCAATTCGACCCGCCCGGCGGAATTCATCTACGACAATCTGGCGATCGAGACCAATCTCATTCATGGTGCACACAAGGCGGGGGTCGAGAAGCTGCTGTTTCTCGGCTCGACCTGCATCTACCCCAAGTTCGCGCCGCAGCCGATGAAGGAAGAGACGCTGCTTACCGGTCCGCTGGAGCCGACCAGCGAGTGGTATGCCGTCGCCAAGATCGCCGGGGTCAAGATGTGCGACGCCTATCGCCGGCAATATGGTTGCGACTTCATCTCGGTGCAGCCGACCAGCCTCTACGGCCCCTTCGACAATTTCGATCTCGACGGCGGCCATGTCCTGCCTTCGCTGATGCGTCGCATTCACGAGGCCAAGGCGCACGGCGACGACGCGGTCGAGATCTGGGGCTCGGGTAAGCCGTTGCGGGAATTTCTCTATGTTGACGATCTCGCTGACGCGCTGGTCTTTCTCATGCGCCATTACGCCGCGGAAGGACCGATTAATGTCGGCACCGGCACTTCAGCGGAAGTGAGCATCCGCGGTCTGGCCGAGACCATCGCCGCGGTGGTCGGCTTCAAGGGGCGCCTTGCCTTCCGCACGGACAAGCCGGACGGCGTGCCGCGCAAGCTCGGCGATACCACGAAGATCAATGCGCTGGGTTGGCACGCCCGCACTGGCCTCGACGAAGGGCTGGCGCGCACCTACCGCTGGTTCCTCGGCAACATCGCGGGCCGCAACGTCAGTCGCGCGGCGGAAGCGGCGAAGGGTACTGGCTAGGTGACTGCGGGCGGAGCGGGTCGGAAAATGGACTTGCCGCGCATTACCATCGTGACCCCTTGTTTCAACGGCGCGCGTTACATCGGCGAGGCCGTTGAAAGCCTGCGTCGCCAAGCCTACCCCGATCTAGAACACATCGTCATGGACGCCGGCTCGATCGACGGCACACTGGCCTTGCTCGGCGGATTCCCCGACATTCGCGTCGTCAGCGAGCCTGACGAGGGCGCCCACGACGCTATGAACAAGGGGATCGCCCTCGCCCGCGGCGACGTGATCGGGTTCCTGAATACCGACGATCTTTATCCCGATGGTCTGTTGCTCGCGGTCGGTCGAGCCTTCGCCGAGGACCCGGCGCTCGATGTTGCCGTCGGTGGCTCGATCGTGTTCCAGGATGGAGAGGGGGGCCGCCGCGTCGTGGTGGCGCGCCGCTACGCCGCGGGAAACGGCTTTTCGCTGGCCGAGCTTGCCTTCGGCGCGCCCGGCATCAACGGCCGCTTCTTCCGCCGCCGCGTCTTCGAGCAAGTCGGCACCTTCGACAACCGCTATTACATCGCCGCCGACCGGGACTTCCTGTTACGCGTCGCGTTCCGCGGTTGCGCAGCGCGGAATCTCGGTCGGATCGGAATCCACTACCGGCTGCATAGCGACTCGGCCACCATCAACGCCGAGCGGCGGCAGCTCGAGACCATTACCCGTGAGCATGTCCGCATGTCGCGGGAATTGGTCACGAAGAGGTCCGGCGTTTTGCGCCGGAGGCTGCTGGCTTGGCATGCCTTCGAGGCGATAAAGCTTGCATGGATCTGCCTCCAGACGGGAAGGCCCGGCGAGGCCTCTAGAGTGCTGATCGGGCTCGGTCTTCGGCACCCATTCCTTCCATTTCATGTCGCGCGAGGCTTATTCATGCGACGCGGCGTGCGGCGAACAGAGCGGCGCGACACCGCGACGCTCACGGCGGACTTGGTATGACGGCCGCGCCGCGCGTTACGGTGATCATGCCTGTTTATAACGGCGCCGCCTCGATCGGCCGGGCGCTGGCGACTGTGCTCGGGCAGAGCTTCGGCGATTTCGAGCTGATCGTGGTGGACGATGCCTCGACCGACGATCTCGCGGGCGCGCTCGCCGCTTATCCCGATCCGCGCGTCCGGCTGTTGCGCCACGCAGTCAACCAAGGTGCGGCTGCGGCGCGCAACAACGCATTGCGGCTGGCGCAGGGCGCCTATGTCGCCTTCATAGACGCCGACGATGAATGGCTGCCGGAAAAGCTCGAACGTCAAGTCGCCCGGCTAGACGCGAGCCCGCCCGAGGCCGGCCTTTCGATCACCGGCTATTACCTAGTGCGCGACCGGCTCGGCCGGCGCGAGGCCCGCCCGCTCGGCGATGAAGCCGATTGGTACATGCGGCTCCTGGCCGGCTGTACCGTGAGCTTCGGCTCTTGCGCCCTGGTGCGCCGGTCGCTGTTCGACGAAATCGGCGGTTTCGACGAAACCATGCGCCGGCTCGAGGACTGGGATTGGCTGTTGCGCTACACGGTCGCGCACTCTGTTGCCAATATTGCCGAGCCGCTTGCCATCATTCATACTGGACTGGGCTGGCCCGGGGTCGAGGTTGTCCGCCACGCGACCGAACAAATCTGGGACCGCCACGCGACCAGCGCCGCCGAGCACTCGAAGGCGGCGCGGCGGCTTCTGCTCTCGACTATCTTTTATGAGCGTGCCTCCGCCCTTTACCACCATCGGCGGCCCGTGGCGGCGGTCTGGTTGGCGCTGCGCTCAGCCCTGCTTTTCCCCTTGCGTGGGGTCGGGTTTTACCGCCATCTGTTGCGCCGCGGCGGCGATATCCTGCGCTGGCGCTTCGGCTGACCGTGGGCCACGACCCAGCGAGGGCAGGCGAGGCTGGACTTGTGACCTCGAAGTGACGAAAAAGGCGTTAGCCTGAGGCTAAACCAGGCGCGAAAGTCCCGTTCCCCCAGCCGCCATTGCGCTTACGGTTGAAATTGGCTATCTATCGGAATGCGGGTAAGTAGCGCATTTTGGCGAGCGGCCACGGGGGTGGTGGCGGGCGGCGCTTTGAAACTAACAAGTCCCAAATCGTATAAGACGTAAATTTCATACCACGCGAGGTCATCCGCCGATGGGAAGCTCTAATCTTGACATTCTGCTGATCAATCCCGGCAGCCGGGACAAGATCTACCAGAATCTGGGGGAGCAATTGACGGCGATCGAGCCGCCACTCTGGTGCCGGTTGATTGCCGGCTATGTGCGGGATCGCGGCTGTTCGGTGGAGATTCTTGACGCGGAGGCAGAGGGATTCGGGCCGGAGACGGTCGCGGCCAAGGTCGCGGCGCGTCGGCCGCGGCTTGTCGGCATGATCGTGTTCGGCCACCAGCCCTCTGCCTCGACGCAGCAAATGGCTGCGGCGCGGCCGACCTGCCGCGCCATCAAGGATGCCGCGCCGGAACAGAAGATCGTTATTGTCGGCGGTCATGTCGCGGCCTTGCCCGAGCGCACGCTCGCGGAGGAGGCGGTCGATTTCGCTTGCAATAGCGAAGGGCCGGTGACGATCCACGAGCTTTTGGAGATTCTCGGCGACGACGATCCCGATTTTTCCAAGGTCCAGGGATTAGTATGGCGGGACGGCGAGGAAATCCGCAACAACCTGTCGCCGCCCTTGATCAAGGAGCTCGATCAGGACCTGCATGGCAACGTGTGGGACTTGTTGCCGATGGATAAGTATCGGGCGCATAACTGGCAATGCTTTGGCGACCTCAGCTCCCGTCAGCCCTATGCCTCGATTTATACCTCGCTCGGCTGCCCCTATCGCTGCACCTTCTGCTGCATCAACGCGCCTTTCGGCACCAACCGCTATCGCATGCGCAAGCCCGAGGCCGTAGTCGCCGAGATCGACCTTCTCTACAACACCCATGGGGTCAAGACTTACAAGATCATCGACGAGATGTTCGTCCTGAACGAGCGGCACGTGCTCGGTATTTGCGACCTTTTGATCTCGCGCGGGTACGACCTCAACATCTGGGCCTATGCCCGTGTCGACACCGTGAAGCCGCATATGCTGGAGAAGCTCAGGAAGGCTGGTGTGCGTTGGCTGGCGCTCGGCATTGAATCGGGAAGCGAGCACGTCCGCGATGGGGCGGAGAAGTCGTTTTCTCAGTCCGACATCATTGGCATCGTGCGCCAAATCCAAGATGCCGGGATCAGCGTCATCGGCAACTTCATCTTCGGCCTGCCCGACGATGATCTCAAGACCATGTCGGAAACCCTCGATCTTGCCGTCGAGCTCAATTGTGAGTTCGCGAATTTCTATTCCGCCATGGCCTATCCGGGCTCGCCGCTTTATCAGATGGCGGTGGAAAACGGCTGGGCGCTGCCCGAAAACTGGAGCGGATTTTCCCAGCACAGCTACGATTGCCTGCCGTTGCCGACCGAGAAGCTCGCCGCGGCCGAGGTGCTGAAGTTCCGCGACGAGGCCTTTGATCGTTATTTCAGCGGCAAGCGTTACCTCGACATGGTGACGCAGAAGTTCGGCTGGGATACGCGCCATCACATCGAGGAGATGGCGAGCCATAAGCTACGTCGGCGCATTGTCGAGGAGTTCGATGCCCCTAAACCAGAGGCACGTAAAGTCCCGTCGGTCGCATGAGCTCTGGATCAGCCGAGCATTGTCTCGAGAGCATTGACGTGCTTGTGCTCGCCGGTGGGCTGGGCACGCGGGTCAGGGCCGTGCTCGGCGATACGCCGAAGCTTCTGGCGCCGGTCGCCGGTAAACCCTATCTTGCTCACCTGCTCGGCTGGCTGCGTCGCTTTGGCGCGCGGCGCGTCGTTTTCGCGCTTGGATTCGGCGCCCGGGCGGTGGTGGATTATCTCGGCGGCCATCGGGTCGATGGCCTCGCCGTTGAAACGGTGATCGAGCCTGGCCCGCTCGGCACTGGCGGCGCCCTCCGCTTCGCGCGGCACGCGCTCCGCACCGATCCGGTGATGGTGATGAACGGCGACAGTTTCGTCGATGCCGACCTTTGCGGCTTTCTCGCGCATCATTTGCAGGCCGGCGCGTCCGCGTCCCTGCTCTGCACCGAGGTCGAGGATACCGGTCGCTACGGTCGGGTCGTCATCGATGAGGGCGGCCGCATCCAAGCTTTCCTCGAAAAGAACCCGGCACATCGCGGCACCGGCGCGGTCAGCGCCGGGGTCTATCTTCTCTCGGCGCGTCTTTTGGACGAAATCGCGGTGGGCGCCGCGGCCTCGCTCGAGAAGGACGTCTTCGAACGGCTTCCCCCCGGCACGCTCGCAGCCCATGTCGGCCGCTACCGTTTCATCGACATCGGGACGCCCGATTCTCTCGCCAACGCGGCGCAAGTACTGGCGCACCCCGCTGGCCATCGCTAGACATGTGGTGCCATGATTATAAGTAGAACGCCCTTCCGGATTTCCCTCTTCGGCGGCGGTACCGATTACCCGACGTGGTTCCGCGAACACGGCGGGCGCGTCCTCGGGCTCGCGATCAACAAGTATTGCTATATCAGCGTCCGCGCCCTGCCGCCCTTCTTCGAGCACAAGCACCGCATCGTCTATTCCAAGGTCGAGCTGGTCCAGGACATCGACCAGATACAGCATCCGGCGGTGCGCGGCGTGCTGACGGAAATGGCGATCGACCATGGGATCGAGATCCATCACGACGCCGATCTGCCGGCGCGTTCGGGCCTCGGCTCTAGTTCCTCCTTCGCGGTTGGGCTGCTGCATGCGCTGAACGCCTTGCGGGGCCGCATGGTGACGAAAAACGAGCTCGCTCGCGAGGCGATCCGCATCGAACAGGACGTTCTCAAGGAAAGCGTCGGCTGCCAGGATCAGATCTGGGCGGCCTATGGTGGATTCAACCAGATCAGCTTTCATCGCGACGGCACCTTCGAGGTCGCGCCCATCATTGTCGGTGACGCGAGGCGAGAGGAGCTCCGGCAATCGATCATGCTGTTCTTTACGGGGTTTTCCCGCTTTGCCTCGGATTTCGCGCAGAACAAGATCGCCAACATTGGCAATCGCACGCGCCAGCTGGAAACGATGCAGGGCATGGCCGACGAGGCCCTGGATATTCTCGGGGACGAGGGGCGCCCGATCCGCGACCTAGGTGCGCTTCTTCATGAGTCCTGGCTGCTGAAGCGCGAGCTTGCTGACAGCGTCTCGACCCCCGAGATCGACGAGATATACGCAGCCGGGCGCGACGCCGGCGCCATCGGCGGAAAGCTTCTCGGCGCCGGCGGCGGCGGCTTCATGGTCTTCCTGGTCGAGCCGGAGAAGCGCCGCCAAGTGCGCGAGCGGCTCCGGAAACTGATCCATGTTTCCGTCGATTTCGACCAGGACGGCAGCAAGATCGTGCTCTATCAGCCGAACGGGCTTTAGGCCTTCAGAGATGACGACGGCGATGGTGAGCGCACGCGCGGGTGGCGCGTTTCGTCACGTGCCAGGCGGAACAATGCAATGAATATTCTCGCACCGTGGTCGCTGTCGAGCTACATCACCCTTGGCGGATTTGACCCGCTGTACCGCGCCTTATTGAGTCATCGAGAGCCGGGGCTCCGTGTGTTCGCGCCGAGAACACCGGGCCTGGACGAGTTGCAGAAGCTCGTGGATTTCGACTTCTTCGGCACGAGACCGTTTTCTCTGGCGCCGCCCCGCTGGGCAGTCGGTATGGGTGGCCTGTTTGAGGAATTCTCCGAGGCTCATGGGGCGCGCGACCTCTGGCTTCAAGCCCACCTGCCCGGTGACATCGAACTTCACCACACGGCGCCCGTCACGAGCGGTGACCGGCCCTTCGTGCTGCACTGTGAATCGTTTCTCGCTGTCTTCTTTCCGTTCTTTCAAAAAGAGACGGACTTCAATCCGGCGCGCGTTGAGCGCATCCGGACCTTTTATCGAAATCTCTTCGAGAACGAGAACTGCCTTGCAGTCATCTCACATCTGCCGCAGACATTGGAGCAGTTCTCGCTTTTCTTTCTGAGCCACGTCATCGACAAAAAGCTCGTTGGCGTGCCGATCGGCCTCGATAGCAGCCAGATCGCGAAGAACAGCAAGAAATCTTCGGATAAGATTTCATTCATTTTTCTGAGCCCGCTGGATGCAGATGGTGAGTCTTTCCTGCGTCTGGGCGGCTTTTGCAGCCTGAAATTGGTGCTTCAACTCCTCAGGGAGGGACGGCATGTCACATTTTGGCTTCTTGCGTCACGCCCAAGTGACGGGGAGCTTGCTGCACACGGAATTTCTCCGGAGGAACTCAGACAATACGAGGCAATAGAAATTGTCTGGATCGAACATCCGTTGACGCCGGAGATGCAGACGGCGCTGATCGCCAAAAGCCACTTCGCCCTGTTTCCGGGCGTTAAACTGTGCTCGGCTTCGATCCTGTCCGCGCTGGGGAATGGCACGATCCCGATTGTCACCGACACGATTGGAACCGATCTCTATGTTGACGACGACGTCAACGGTGTCATTATTCCGGGTATCCGCGCTGAGTGCTGGACGAAAGACGAAACCTTGCGCCTTACGCGCGAGCGACATGATCGCTTTTTTGAGGTCGAGAATGCCGTATCCGCATCTCTCATCGAGAAGGTGCGTGAGGTTCTTGCCGCACCTGCAAAGATTGATGAAATGGCAGATGCCGGAAGGCAGACGATCTCGCGGCGTTTCTCCAGCGCTCGCTTCGCCAGCGCGCTCATCCAAGAAATCACGGAGAGGCACCATCGGAGCACCGACAGTCAAGATGGCGAACAGGCGCCGCGGTTGGCGGAAAACGAGCGTTGGATCGAGGACCTTTCGTTCGCGCATTTTGCGGGTCCGTCGCGGCCTATTGAGCGCCTGAGGCTGGAGCGCGGCGCCATCATCCAGCTGAACCGGGAATTTTTCTTCCTGCCAGATGAAATTGCGAATGTGAAGAACGACTTCTGGTCGCCGGTTCCATGGTGGGGGCTTCAGAGGTACCGGCTGTCCTTTCCGAAAAAAGTGAGCGCCATTCGGGCCGCGAGCCTGGCCGAATGCCTGGAGCTTGTGCGCGACGATCTTCAGAGCTATTCGATTAGCTTGGCGCAGCGTGTGCGCCTCGCGTTGCTTCCCTATCGTGCGCTATTCCTGGTCGCCCGAAGGGCCTATCGAGTCGCGCGATGGCTCAAGGTCGTGCGATGAAGCCGAAAATCAACCTCTGCCTATTTAACAACCCTCGGCAAGGCGTTCTTGACCAGATCTGGTTCGCGGAGGCGCTGTTCAGGCAGCAAGGCTACGAATTCACCTGCACCACGACGCTAAGACCAGATTGCCTCAACCTCGTAATTGAGAATTTCGTTCGCGAGGACGTCTCTGCCCTTGAGAGCTTTTCGCGTGCCTTCGGCAAGCAGGTTGGCATCATTATGACCGAGCATATCGATCTTGAATCTGGATCCTTTACCTTTGGTGGTGCACCGCTCGGGGACAGGGAATATATCGGAAATAAGAAGCAGCGGCTGTTCAGCCTGTTGGCCGTGACGGACTTCGTATTCAGCTATTTTACCTTGGGTGATCTGCCTGAACTGAACAGCTGGGAGAGGATCGTACGGACCCATCGGCCGTATCACCTGCCTTATCCCGGAATCGGGAACGTGAGGCGCCCTGCTGCGCAGCCAGATTACGACATCATTTTCACGGGGACGATGACACCACGCCGGGCGTCGATCCTGCGGCAATTGCGTAAGAGGCATAGGCTAGCTCAGTCGGAATTTTTTGCGACCGAAGCAGAACGGGCGGCGCTTTACACCCGTGCCAAAGTGGCGGTGACGATCCCGCAGACCGAGGGCTGGAAATGGGTGTCGCCAATGCGGGTTCTGTTCGGACTCAGGAACGGGGTTCCGACGGTCGATCTTGGCCAGGATCAGACGACCGCCTTCGGCCGCCTAGTCTTGGGCCCGACAGATATCGACGACGCGGTAAGCAATTACCAAGAAGTCTTTGAGCAGCAGTTGAAATCCTACGAGAGTTTCGTAAGGTCGCCGGATAATGGTCGATTCCCACTTGGTGTTTTTGATCTATGGGCGGGGTTGGAGTGCCGCCAGTGAGCTGGCGGTGGGGGCCGTCGGGCCGCCGAAAGGGCGCGAGTTGGTATAATGGCCGATCGAAGCGGCGGCGGCTTTTCGATCGTCGGAAAATTAACGGTAAGCAGTAGACATGGATAGCATGCGAAGCCTGTCAACCGTAACCGTCGGCGGACCCGGCGAGAGCGAGGCGCGGCTCGAAATTCGGGCGGAGCTTGGATGGCGCGATCACTTCCGGCTGGCAATGGAGGATTTGCACGAGGCCGCGGTTATGTGGCGGCTCGCCTGGACCTTGAGTCTGCTGGACATCAAGCTTCGCTACCGCGGCTCCCTTCTTGGGCCGTTCTGGCTGACGCTCTCGAGCGGGGTCATGATTGGGACGATGGGATTCGTCTATTCCTATCTGTTCCACACCGATATGAAGACGTACTTCACCTTCCTGACTTTTTCCATCATATCCTGGACGTTCCTCTCCGGGATCATGACTGAGGGATGCAACACCTTTATTCTGGCGGAGGGCGTCATCAAGGGGATGAAATTGCCATTTTCCCTGTACGCGGCGCGAACCGTTTTGCGAAACCTCATCATTTTGGCCCATAACGTCGTGGTAGTGGTGGCTGTTTTCGCCGTTTTCCGAC
>JAJYTL010000409.1 GCA_021793055.1 Pseudomonadota bacterium | reverse complement strand
GGCTGGCAGACGCCGGATGAGGCCTATTTCGGGCAGATCGCGCCCGCTACGGCACAGGCCGCGTAACGCAATGGCTCGGGGACGCCATGAATTTGTGGACAGTCGGCTACGCCGATCCCCGCCTGACCGTGCCAGCGCGGTCCCCTATGGACAAGCCGGGGAAGACGCTTGGCGTTTCCCCCACCTTGCCCATAGATCGGCGGCTGCCCACAAGCTTCACAGCGCCGGCGCAGCAAGAAGGGTAGAGTTTGGTTCCGGGAAAGGTGAAGACATCAGCCGGCCACCAGCCTTAGCTTATTCTCCCCGGAAGCTGTCCAACCAACCGGGACCACCGCACGCTTCAGCTCGCCGTTCTCCTCTTCCAGAGCACGCAGCCGCTTCGCTTCCGAAACCTCCAGACCGCCATACTTCGATCTCCATTTGTAAAACGTCGCTTCGCTGAAGCCGTTCCGTCGGCAAACCTCCGCCGTCGCCACCCCGGCTTCCTGCTCCCGCAGAAGCCCAATGATCTGATATTCCGTAAACCGCCATTTCTTCATCCGTCCGTCCTTTCTTCAGAACGGACATCCCCACGGAGGAATTTCACGGGGTCACGTCACCTTCGATCGGCAGTTGATCGACAATGTTGAGCCCGTAGCCTTCAAGTCCGGCAACCGCGCGATGGTGGTTGGTGAGCAGCACCATGTCGCTGACACCAAGCTCGCCGAGGATCTGTGCGCCGATGCCTGAATCGCGCAGCACGGCGCTCGGCTGTGCACCATCGACAATCTGCCGGAGCCGAGCCGAGACCGCATCGAGCCGAATTTCTCGAATGAGAACCACAACGCCGCGCCCCTCCCGCACGATCTGGCGCATGGCATTCCGCAGATCGCTGATATGCTGATCGCCCAATACGCCATCCATGGTGCTGATCGCGTGCATCCTGACAAGAACTGGCCGACCTGCTGCGACTTCGCCTTTCACCAAAGCGAGATGCTCGATCCGATCAAGGACATTTTCGAAAGTCACCGCTTGCCATATCTGGCCGGAACCGTCGGTAACCTGCCCCTCGCCCGTCCGGCGGACTAGTTTCTCCCTGCGCCGCCGAAAGGCGATCAGATCGGCGATCGTGCCAAGCTTGAGGTTATGGCGCTGCGCGAAGGCAACGAGGTTTGGCAACCGCGCCATCGTGCCGTCATCGTTCATGACCTCGCAGACAACTCCCGCCGGGATAAGTCCGGCCAAGCGTGCGATATCGACAGCCGCCTCGGTATGGCCGGTTCGGACCAACGTCCCGCCATCACGCGCCATCAGGGGAAACACGTGGCCAGGCGAAACGAGGTCGTCCGGTCCGCTTTCCGGATTGATCGCGACCGCAATCGTCCGCGCACGATCCGCGGTTGAAATGCCAGTCGTGACACCGTGCGCCGCCTCGATCGACCGGGTGAAAGCGGTTTCGTGCCGCGAGCCATTGACCGGCGACATCAGCCCGAGTCCGAGCGCCTCGCAGCGTGCCTTCGTCATCGCGAGGCAGATCAATCCACGCGCGTATTTCGCCATGAAATTGATCGCGTCCGGGGTCGCAAATTGCGCGGGAATGATGAGGTCACCCTCGTTCTCGCGGTCCTCGTCGTCGACGAGGATGAACATCCGCCCGGCCTGCGCCTCCTCGATCAGATTCTCAGCGGAGGTGAGGTAATCCCGCAGCGAGGCGCTCTTAAGACCGTAACTCATGGGATCCGGTGACGTGAATGACATAGCTATTCTCGCTCCTCCAACCTCTGCCGTCGGGAGCTTCCTTGTAGATAGAGTTCGTGCAAATCGTCTCGTTCCACGACCTCATCTGACGGTCCAGAAGCAACTACCGTCCCAACGGCTATCACGTATGCGCGGTGAGAATGTTTCAGAGCGAATTGGATTAATTGCTCCGCCACTAAAAAAGCAACGCCTCTTTCTCGGTTCAGCGCGCTTATGATCGAGAAAATTTCAACGCACAAGATCGGGGCAAGACCCATAGAGGGCTCATCGAGAAGCATCAGATCTGGTTTGGTTAGAAGCGCCCGACCGATGGCAAGCATTTGCTGTTCACCACCCGATGTCAGACCTGCCTGTGTGCCCCGCTTTTGCTTCAGGCGGGGAAACCAGTCATAGACTTCTTCGAGCCCAGCGTTGATTTCGGCTCGGCTGGGTTTGTTGACAAAAGTTCCGACGCGTAGATTCTCTTCTACGGTAAGATGGGGGAAAATTCGACGCCCCTCGAGAACATGGACGATCTTCTTCATCGTCAGGCGGTGTGGCTGGGCGCCCACTATGGATTTGCCATTCAGAAGAATGTCGCCATTACGGACTCTCCCTCGCTCGGTGAGCAACATGCCCGAAATCGCCTTCAGCGTTGTGCTTTTCCCGGCACCGTTGGCCCCAAGTAACGCAACGATTTCGCCTCTGCCCACATTCAAGGAGATGTCATGGACCCCCATCACAGCCTCGTTGTAAATAACTTCTATGTTACGAACCTCAAGAATATTCGAAGCGGTTGTGTTTGGAATATCCGAAGCGGTTGTCTTTGGATTTGCGAAAGAGGTGTCCATCAAACGCTCCCGACTTTCCATGTTTTGGAGAAATGTGAAGGGCGCGGTTGCGCCCTTCACTGGAAGAAATTAATTCGAGCCGTTAAAAGCCTTAGGAGTAATTCCGTGTGCTTTTGCATACGCGTCCGCCATTTTTAAGAGCACTTCATGTGCGAGTTTGGTGTCGCCTTTAATCCAACCGGTAACCAGATTAAACTTATGGCCGTTCCAACATTGGATCCGCGCGGCCCCACCGCCCTCGTGATTGGCCGGCGCCGTGTGTAT